>CANCOG010000573.1 GCA_947379685.1 Flavipsychrobacter stenotrophus
TGATGTTGATGTTTCATAATAACAATTTGTCAATAACCTTGCAATATCATGCCAACTGTCGTTACTTCGGGAAAGGTTGCGTAAGGCTTTTGTTATTCTTGTTTTTGGGGACAATGCAGGACAGAATAATGGATTTGGGGCGTAAATTCATTACCTTCTGGTCAGAGGTGCCATTCGCTGAAAACTTGTGCCAATAGGGCTTTCGGAAGCAAATGCTTCCTGAAAATTTGGACGAAGGACATCCTTCGACCAGTTGGGCTACGTTAAGTCTCGCGCCAGTGAATGTTATACGGCAGTTACAAACTGCCGGGTTTGCTTTGACACGAGTGAGCAGCGCACAAAGGCCATGCGACAAGACTCGCGCCAGATGGGTTTGGCTGGTTCAAATTTAGGGAAATAGTTTGTTGGGGTAGTAAGACCAGATTTGTGGGTTTGGAGGAAGGGTTTACGCGGTAGTCGAAAAGTGCATTACCGTATAGTGTTAAAATGTTGGAAAAAAATTTTAATTGAAAGAAAGTAAATTGCAGAAAAGTTAATGTTGATGAAGGCGAAAATGTTATTTGATATTTCCCATCTTAGGTTTCCAAAGCTAACAAATGGGGTCGTTAACGGTGGATTGCTTGTATTTAAAAATGACGATCTTTTTCGACAAACTGCGTATTCGAAAAATTTAATTTCTGAATATGGCAGTGTGATTACAAAATTTGTACCCGGAAGTGTTTATGTATATAGCCAATTTGATTTGCCAGCCAAGCCAATTATAACAATTCCGGATTCTACTGAGGCTTTTGAGTTAGGCTGTTACGAGAGAGAAATGAATATCAGAATGTTTATTCATTTTCTGTGGTTAGTGAAAGATAATAGCATCGGTTTACACAGTAGTTTAAGCGAAGTTCCTGATCTAAAAATTGTAAAAAGTGTATCTGCTTCGATAATTAATTTTAATTGCAGGGGAGAACTGCAAGATACTGTTTTTACTGAACATGAATTTAAAGAAGCTGCAGAACTATCGTTGGAGTTTTGGAACATTATGCCTAAAGGAGTTATGAAGTTGCCCGAAATTATTTATTCAAACGATAAAATCGGAAATGTAATAATGGGGATTATACCAAAGAATTCTAAAAATTTTAACTATAATAATCAAAATTCCTTAGAGAGGGCGTTACATTTTTTGATTATTGCGAGAAACCAAAGCTATTTAGTTTATAGAATTGCATATCTCATGCCTATTTTTGAGTGCCTGTTCAGCACTGATCCCGGGGAATTGACAACAAAACTTTCCTATCGCACTGCATTATATGTGAGCAAAGATAAAGCTCAACGTATTGAAATTAGCAGATTGATAAAAAAGGGTTATGATATACGGTCGAGATTTCTCCATGGGCAATTGTTTGACAAGGATAGTGATATCTCAGACGAAAAATTGATTAGATTTTCAACGGAATTGGAAAAAGTGGTGAGGGAATGTTTAGTGAGAATAATACGATACGATTCTACCATATTCCTTGATAAAGATAAGCAGAGGAGGAATGATTTTTTTGACGATTTGGTTTTCAGTTGATTAGCAATTGTCTTTTTGATATTTTTTTAGATAAGAATTGCGGGCCAAAATTTGAAATAACCTGAAGGTTACTATGTTTATCTTCCGCAATTATGTGCCGTTCAGTTTATGAAAACTGGCGGCTATGATTTTTATACGTACTGATGATGCGGTGAATGTGTAGCCAAGGATGCAGTTATCACTTCGACGAGTGTAATTGCGTTGGCTGAGAGCCGGGCTATCATCAAAACTTTACTGAAGGCGAGGACCAGGGCTAGTAAGGCGATCAAGAGTATTTATAATATTTCCCCAAAAAATCTTGATGGTGTTTCGATCAACAAGAGTTTCCCGACGAAGCTCATGGAAGTTGGGAAGAAGGACATCCTTCGACCAGTGGGAAAGGTGGGGGTGTATCGGAAGTTTCCGAGGTGATGAGGGTTACCTCATTTAAGGTGCACAATTTATTGCGCGTTTGAAAAACCTTTTTTAATCTATAAAAAGAAGTGAAAATTACTCCTACCTTTGTAAAACAGTTTTACTAGCTTGGTAAGTAAGTTTTAAATGCGTCTTCTGTTGCTAATATAATAAGTTGAGGTGAGCGTTTTGATGAAAGATATTGTTCTTCAAATTGTAATTTAAAGATAAAAGACCCCCCAGTTCGAATGGGAGGTCTTGTTTGCCAGCCCTTATTTGTTTCTGAGCTGGACTTATGGTCAGTGAAAAACCTTGCTTTACGCGTTACATAAACGGCAAGGAAAAACGTAAACGCCACCGGTAGGGTGCCATACTCTGGCACCTTTTACCGTTCTATAGGGGGTGAAAACTTTACCGTCCCTGCATTTACATGGTTTATTACTCTTATGTTCCATGAATCTTTGTTATAACCCAACGGGTTACAACGACTCTCTCTGATTTTCATTTTTTGCATAATCTCTTGTTTTTTCTGCTAGTTCTAATAAAAAAATTGGCCGTACATTAATAAGACAATTAATTAATCAAAAATACGAAGAAATGGGGTGGGAACACGAAGAAATGGAGATGTGCGAAATTTTTTCTTTTAAACTTCGGAATCGTTTTTTAATGATAGTGGAATACTTCGGAAGATTCGACTCTGCCTGTGGAATTCGATGTTATTTCTCTTGAGGATATGTTGTTGATTCGTCATTTATCTCTGACATTAGTATCATTCAACCCAAATCAAAGCGGTATTAGCCTATTTGGTGAGATTGCAATACAGAAAAAGATAAAGCAGGTAATGTGATTACCAAGTGATCAGATCGTGTATATGGGATGATGCCCAGCCAGAATATGAAGCGCCGGATCACATAGATTATAGTAATGAGAATGCATTCGAAGATCCATAGCCGTTTTTTTTTCGGCGGCGAAATCTGGGCTATTGGGGCAGCAGGTGTATTTGAAATCCTAATTGAGTTATGTCCACTCTCCGACCCAGCGGGTTGCTGCGCGCATGCCAGCACCTCAAACACGCGCCACGCTGTGGAATGAATATTAGGATATCATATTGCACCGATTGTGGCACCACCTACGGGGTGCGTGTGATCAAATCAAAAATCCCCTGGTTGCACCAGGGGCTATTAAGATTTCACTCCTAACGGAGTGATGACGTGTGTGATGAGTGCAATGGGCCGGCGCGATGTGGTTAATCACCCTGACACAATAAAAAGCTGCGCATTTTTATTGTGTCGGTCCCTCTTTGAAAAAAAGAGGGAAGTGTGTGGTTAGCGCCCCGTATGGTGTGGAGACGGGAGCCTGCATGGCGTCAGGCAGGCATCCCGTCTCTACCGATGGATGGAACATCATTGCTTTTACGGGAGATGATTCCTGAAAATATGGATATTTGAATTTTATTCTAAAATATTTATAACATGCAATTTGCTGTTTTTCTTTGATTTTTGCTAACTAATAAAAAATATGTTCAAAATAATGGAAGTTATTTCCTTAAAATTTGGAAATAGGCCATTTTGTACCGTATATTTGTGCCCGTTTTTGAGGAATTTGTTCGGGTTCAGCAATTGACAGTTCAGCGGTTTGGCGAAAAGAGAATTTGACAATGGTTCTGGAAGTGGAATAAATCACAAGAAAATGACTGGCGTAAGCTGGTTGTATC
>CANCOG010000574.1 GCA_947379685.1 Flavipsychrobacter stenotrophus
GATCACTTATGCCGTACCCAATAGCTGCGATACCAACTTTCTTATTCATCCAATTACCGTACTGGGAACAAATGCGGGGACTATTATAGGGGCGGATACTATTTGTGTTGGCGATACAGTTCACTTTTCAGATTCTATTGCGGGAGGAACATGGACTACAAGCAATTTTTCGGTTGTCACGATTTCTCCTTCCGGTATCGTCTCCGCTTTAGGGGCGGGCAGCGCAAGCATTGCTTACACTGTTGCCGGTATCTGCGGCAGTGATACCGCATCATTCCATGTTTTCGTACGATCATCAGCCTCTTGCTATTCAGAAAGCATTCAGGAGAAATTTAAACTCGCTAACTTAGAAGTTTTTCCAAACCCTGGTAACGGTTCATTTACCATCTCTCTAAAACCTAACGGTGGCTATATTGATCGTGAAATCCAAATAACAATTACTAATACGTTTGGTCAAAATGTAAAAGAGTTTAATTCTCTGCCAGGCAAAGAAACAAATGTGCAATTGAATGTGCCGGGTGGAGTTTATTTCATTATCGCGACTGCCCAGGGAGGGGAAAAAACTATACGTAAAGTTATTATTATATAAATAATGTTTATTTTTATAAAATCAAAGTTATCGTGTCTCTCCATCTGGCGCAAGTCTGGGGCGGAGCTTTCGTGCGAAGCCGACTCGTGTCTAGGCAAACCCTACAGTCTTTAACTGCATTATCTTCTACTACTTTACCAGCCGCACCCAGCCTGTAGAAGCATCCTTAATGCTCAAACAAAACACACATAGCGGCGAGATAGCTGCTAAACAGAAGGAAACATAAAGATATATTTTGTGGTGTAAAGTAGTTTCATTACATTGTAGTATAATAAATCCAAAAATGAGCCATGATGCGTTTCGTAAAGACCCTGTTTGTGTTGCTGCTGGCAATGGCCGGGCAAAAAGTGTGCGCCCAAAAGCAGGCTGCCATCGACTCTATGCTCAAAATACTTGTACAGCAAAAAGAAGATACCAATAAGGTGAAATTGCTGAACGAACTATCTGATGCATTCACAAACGTTAAGCCCGATGAAGGCATTAAGTACGGGCAGCAAGGGTTGGCACTGGCTGCAAAGCTAGGCTGGAAGCAGGGCGAAGCAATTCTGAACAATACCATCGGCAGTAATCATAAAAGCATGTCGGACTTCACTACAGCATTGGAATGCTATCATCATGCACTGAAAATATATGAGAAAATTGAAGACAAAAAAGGGGTTGCAATTGCTACAGGGAACATAGGTATAGTTTATCAAAACCAGGGCGACTACCAGCAAGCGCTGGAATACTATTTAAAGGACCTGGCCATTGATGAGGAAACAAACGATAAAAACCGCATTGCGGCAGTTACCAGCAATATTGGTGTCGTATATAAATTTCAGAGCGACTATGCCAGGGCGTTGGAATATTTTTTTAAATCACTGAAAATCAATGAAGAAACGGGCAACAAAAGAGGAATTGCAGGCAATAACGGTAATATTGGCACCATTTATGAATCGCAGCAGGAACACACCAAGGCACTGACTTATTTTTATAGAGCCTATAATATGTATGACACAATGGGTGATAAAAATGGCCTTGCGGGTTGCACAGTAAATATTGGCATTGTCTACAAGAGCGATAGCAATTATCCTAAAGCGTTGGAATACTTTTCAAAAGCACTAAAATTATTTGAAGAGACCGGCAACAAAATGGGTGTTGCATTTGTAACGAAGAGCCTGGGAGAGGTGTATAACCGGCAGAAAAATTATATAATGGCCATTTTCGAGGAGCAGAAAGCCTTGAAAATAGCACAAGAAATAGGCAACAAGCACAACGAGGCATCAGGCTTAAGTAATATAGGTATTAGTTACCTTTCTTTGATCACTGATACTACGGCTGGGCGCAACAAGGTGATCAATTCCGGGGAACTGCCTGTTGGGGAATACATACCTGATGGGTCTATACCGGAAGGAAATGCCGCCAGGCTCGGCAAGGCAATAGAATACCTCGAAAAGGGGCTTGGGGTATCTAAAGCAATCAATGAGCCTGATATCATGCAGGATTGTTATGCCAACCTTTCAACTGCTTATAAATTAAATGGCGATTATAAAAAGGCCCTGGAATATGCTGATATTTCCCGCGCTATAAAAGATTCTATCTTCTCCACAGAAAGTAAAGTGAAAATCACCAACCTCGAAACCCAACGCCTGAAAGACCTGAAGGACAAACAAATACAAATAGATAAACTGGAAATAGAAAAGAAACGCAACGAACGTGTTTTCTATATTGCCGGAATTTGCCTTTTATTGGTAGTAGTTGGCTTAACTGCCCGTAGCAACAGTATGCAAAAACGGCTCAACAAAACCATTACCAAACTGGTAAGTGAGCAGGAGCAAACCATACAGCAACGCACTGCGGAACTTGCAGAAAGCAATAAAAAACTCATTCATGCCAATAAAAAATTGGTAGAGCTTATTCAATATAATGCCCATAACCTGCGAGAGCCGCTCACCCGCATCAGCGGCGCAATGATCATCCAGGAATACATCACCAGCGAAGAGTTCTATAAAGATGTATGGCCCCAAATGCAAAAGGCTGTAACCGATCTGGATAACAGTATAAAGGAAGTGATCTCTATTGCCGATGAAACGGTGGATTTGTATGGTTAGTTGTTAATGCCCCAACCTTACGGCAAGCCTGCCTCCCCACAACTAATATTTAATTCAGCGGTACGGATGAGCTGTTATCAATCTGGGTACGTTTGTCCCGGCATCTAAAATCCATACAGTAACTATGCAAGGATTTCGTCCATCTGGCGTTTGAATCTCACATACAAGTTTGTATTTAATTCCAAAAGGGGACGATTGCTCACTATCAACTTCCCGCAGGACAGAATGTTGAATAAGTGCCTTTCTAAAAATCTCAATATCCTCAATATCAAAGCCAAACGCGGTAAAAAATCCATCTGGCCCGAGTCTGAGGCGTGGCTTTCATGCGGAGCCGACTCGAGCCTAAGCAATCCCGGCAGTTTTTAACTGCCGTATCAACGACTCCTTCACCAGCCGCACCCAATGTACCTTTCTGGCACCAGTCTGGGGTGTGGCTTTTGTGCGGAGCCGACTCGTGTCTAGACAATCCCGGCAGTTTTTAACTGCCGTATAAAATACTACTTCACCAGTCACAAACCATGTATCTGGTCGAAGGTTGCCCTTCGTCCTACCTTTCAGGACGTATATATTTACGAAAACTACACAACAACTATTACACCCACCTCGTTTAATTATGTCACCAGGCCATTCATTAAGGAAACATTCACTTTATAAAATTAGAACAATAACTTCAAACCCTCGTCCCCAAGTTCAAGATTTGTGT
Organism: Flavipsychrobacter stenotrophus; assembly: GCA_947379685.1. Classification (GTDB taxonomy): domain Bacteria; phylum Bacteroidota; class Bacteroidia; order Chitinophagales; family Chitinophagaceae; genus Flavipsychrobacter; species Flavipsychrobacter stenotropha_B. The sequence continues at coordinate 3,383 of CANCOG010000574.1, forward strand.
CACAGAAACCTACCTAAAAAATGCTCTATAAACAAGGGGCGTCGCCCACTGGACGTAGTTACATACGTCAACTAGTGGAAATCTATTTCGTTAGATTGTAAAGGATATCATCCCGTCGCCTTTTAAAAGCAGTATCGCTTTTACTAAGCGAAATTACCTTTTCAACCAATTGGTTTTTCGCTTCGATGGCAGCTAAGTTTACTCTCGCAATTTCAAGTTGGGCATTTACTATTTCAGTCTCGGCTTCCTTTACACCGACCAATGCTGTTTGACAGATAGCTAG
>CANCOG010000575.1 GCA_947379685.1 Flavipsychrobacter stenotrophus
TAAGTCCGGCTCCTTTTTGAAATTAAAGGACATAGCAGATATTGAATTTGGCTCGCTTTCTTATACCATGACCTCAAAAACTGATGGTCGCCCTTCGGCATCCATAATGATCAAGCAACGGCCGGGGTCAAATGCCAATGAAGTTATCGACAATATCAAAAAGCGAATGGATGAGCTTAAGGGCAGTATGTTCCCTAATGGTATGACCTACAACGTGAGCTATGATGTGTCCAGGTTTCTTGATGCTTCCATACATGAAGTTGTCCGGACGCTGATCGAGGCGTTTGTGCTGGTATTCATTATAGTGTTTATATTCTTGCAAGATCTCCGTTCAACTATAATACCCGCATTGGCTGTGCCAGTGGCCATAATAGGTACACTGTTTTTTATGCATGCCTTTGGCTTTTCACTTAACCTGATGACATTGTTTGCACTGGTATTGTCCATTGGAATAGTGGTGGACAATGCCATAGTTGTTGTGGAGGCGGTACATGCGAAAATGCGCCAGCACAATTTGCCGGCCTACGAGGCCACAATAAACTCCATGAAGGAAATAAGCGGAGCCATTATTGCCATTACACTGGTAATGTCGGCGGTGTTTATACCTGTTGCATTTATGGAAGGGCCGGTGGGTATTTTTTATAAGCAGTTTTCAATAACCCTTGCAATTGCAATTGTAATTTCCGGTATAAATGCTGTGACTTTAACGCCGGCGTTATGTGCTATCATTTTGAAGCCTACCCATCAGTCCGTTTCTGGAAAACGGAACATCCTACAGCGATTTTTTGGTGGTTTTAACCATGGCTACGACCGTATGTTGGGCAGGTTTCGCTATATTCTGGTTTTTCTGACGGGTCGAAGGCTGTTGATCACCGGTTTACTGGTGTTGTTCTTTCTTGTTACCTGGGGTATCAATGCAATTTTGCCCAAGGGATTCATTCCAGCTGAGGATCAGGGGATGGTTTATGTGAACGTGACGACACCCGCCGGTGCAACCCTGGAGCGCACCAATGAGGTATTGGACCGCCTTCAGCAAATTGCCTCAAAGTCGGAAGGGGTAGAGTCGGTATCTACGCTAGCAGGCTATAACTTAATGAATGACATTGACGGAGCTTCCTACGGAATGGTTATGATAAATCTTAAGCCCTGGGATCACCGCAAAGGCGTTAATGAGATCATTGCGCAACTTACAGAAGCATCAAAATGTGTTACAGATGCAAGTATACAATTCTTCGCTCCGCCAACGGTTCCGGGGTTTGGTAATGCAGGAGGGTTTGAGGTGCGCTTGCTCAATAAAAATGCGGATGACGCAATCAACGAAACCGCATTGCAAACGCAACGCCTGCTGGATAAACTTGGGCAGAGCAAGGAACTGAAGAACCAGGTAACAGGTTTTAACCCATACTTCCCCCAATATCAGATAAGCATAGATCAGGAACTGGCGGCCAAAAAAGGAGTTAATATCGAAAATGCTCTGAATACTTTGAAAACGCTGCTGGGAAGCTATTATACTACTAATTTCATTCGTTTTGGGCAGATGTATAAGGTAATGTTGCAGGCGGCAGCGGATTACAGACGGAAGCCCGAAGACATACTGGCCTTGTATGTAAAGAACGATAAGGGGGAAATGGTACCTTATTCTACCTTCATAAAACTGGAGAGAGTATATGGCCCCGAGCAACTGACCCGGTATAACATGTATCTCTCCGCAATGATCAATGGCGATGCGAATGCAGGTTATAGCAGCGGAGATGTGATAAAAGTAATTGAAAAGACAGCCAGTGAAATTTTGCCCCGCGGTTATTCCATTGAATGGTCTGGCATGACACGCGAGGAGGTGCTTTCCGGTAACCAGGCAATTTTCATTTTTATTATTTGTCTCATTTTTGTTTACCTGCTGCTGGCCGCTCAGTATGAGAGCTTTTTACTTCCGCTGCCGGTTATTCTTTCGCTCCCTACGGGAATATTTGGTTCGTTCCTGCTTTTAAAATTAACTGGCCTCGAAAATAATATATATGCCCAGGTGGCATTGATCATGCTGATCGGTTTACTCGGTAAAAACGCAATCCTTATTATTGAATACGCAGTACTTGTGCACAAAAAGGGACATTCTATTCTCGATTCTGCTATTGAAGGAGCGGTGCTGAGATTACGACCTATCTTGATGACCTCCCTTGCGTTTGTTGCAGGGTTAATGCCACTTTGCTTTGCCAGCGGGGCAGGTGCGTCGGGGAATAAGTCAATTGGTGTAGCTGCTGCAGGAGGGATGCTAACCGGTACTATTTTCGGTGTTATACTCATACCAGGTCTTTACTTCATCTTCGCATCATTAGATGAAAGGATAAGAAAGAAAAAGATGTTGCCGGTTCATGATTTGAACATCCATCACGAACAATACAAAAAAATAGACAATGAAGAACACAGTTAGCATATTGAAATGGGTTTTTATCGGGTGTCTTGCGCTGGCTGTTGCAGGGGGCTGTAAAACAGTGTTGAAGAAAAATGATCTGAAAGAGATAGTATTGCCCGCGGATTTTAAAGGCCACCGCGATTCAATGTCAGCTGCCGAAACTAAATACGCCGACTTTTTTTCGGATAGAAAACTGGTGGCGTTGATAGATACAGCAATGCAATTTAATGCCGATTACCTGGTCGCAATGCAAAAGGTAGAAGCGGCAAGGGCGCGGATGCCGGCCTATAATGGTGCATTGTTCCCGAATTTAAACCTGGGGATAACGGCATCGGGCCAGCAGTTTGGGAAATATACCATGGATGGAACCGGTAACTCCCAAACCACGGGCCTACCGGGACCAGTTGTGCCAGATTACAGCGCCGCCTTCAGCAGTAGTTGGGAGATAGACATTTGGGGTAAGTTGAAGAACAGGAAAAAGGCAGCTCGTTACAGGCTACTTTCAACAGAGGCGGGCAAGAACTTTATTGCAACCAATCTTATTGCCGATGTAGCGTATCATTACTACACATTAGCTGCGCTGGACGAGGAGTCCGAGATCATTCGCCGGAACATTCAGTTACAGGAAATGGCCCTTGAGATTGTAAAATTGCAAAAGGAGGGTGGGCGCGCTACTGAGCTGGCGGTAAAGCAGTTTGCAGCCCAACTGGCGAATACCCAAAGTCTGGAATACCGTGTGAAATTGGATATTGCCCGTACGGAAAACGAGCTTAACTTTTTATTGGGCCGATATCCTGTTCCGATCAAGCGGGATAAGATGTCCATTGACGCAGCTGAACGGGTTGTTGCATCGGGCGTTCCATCGCAGTTGCTCAGCCGAAGGCCCGATATTGTGCAGGCTGAACTGGAGTTAAAGGCTAGCGCAGCCGATGTGGCCGCAGCAAGAGCTGACTTTTTGCCTGCATTTAATATCTCGGCTGCGGCAGGGTTGAATTCCTTTTCTACTGCGTCACTTTTTGACCCGGCTTCGCTGACATTTAACGCGTTGGGGAGTTTAGTAGGGCCCGTGCTTAATAGAAGTGCGATCCAGGCAAATTATAATGCGTCGGTTTCTGAGCAAAAAGGGGCTTACTATCAATACTCCAAGACAATAATGAATGCGGTTTATGAGGTGACAACGGCGCTAGAAAGTATAGAAAACATGAAGGCCGAATATACTTTTAACCTAAAGGCTGCCACAGCATTGAAC
>CANCOG010000576.1 GCA_947379685.1 Flavipsychrobacter stenotrophus
CCTTCCGATGCATCGCCCATAATATCAATGTTAGTCAGCAATTTGATATTCTTGAGCGGAACCCTTGGGTGCCTGATAAAATACTCAGACCCAAGCAGGCCAGCCTCTTCGCCACTGAAAGAAATAAACAAGAGGGAATAATGGTGCGGGTGGGTAGAAAAATAATTGGCCAGGTATAACAGCATTGCGGTACCGCTCGCATTGTCGCTGGCACCGGTAAAAATGGCATTGCCACCCATCATGCCCAGGTGGTCGTAGTGGGCAGTAATTGCCAGAAAAGTATCCTTCACTTCGCCGGGCAATGTTGCAACGAGGTTCTGACTTTCAGCATCGTTAATAAATTCGGCCTGAACCTGCACGTTAAGCGTCTTTATTGTGGCCGGTAGTGCGTCTTCTTTCACATAGAATACCGTTGACTCTGAGTTCTCGCATTCAACGGTCCAAATAAACTTATCGGTTTGAGGAATAATGTAACATCCCTTGGGTAACAAGTAGGGCAGAAAGTGTTTTCTTATTCCCAGCTTCTTACAAGCTGAGTCTACATTTTCGAGTAAGTAAACCTTTCCGGGTGTCTTAAATGACTTGATCACTTTTTGCCAGTCTTCATTCCCCCTAATACCTGATAGATCCTTTTTTTCAAAAACCAGGTTGTTGCCAGAAAACGAGTGACTGGAAGCATCTACAATATAATCCTTTCCAGGTGCAAGTGTTGTACCATTCACGGTAAGTTCCATGCGACCGGGAAAACTATTTACCGGGAATGAATAGGACTGAACAAATGTTTTTTTGCGGCCAGCGGGTTGGAGATTGTATTTTTTGAATTCTTTCTTAATGTATTCGGCAGCCATCCCCCTTCCATTTTTCACATAACCCCGCCCATGCATTGAAGTATCGGCAAGTGCACTTATGTGCCCCATCAGCCATTTCTTAATTTCAATAGTATCATTTTCGGTTTGCGCATTACTATACGTCGCCACCAACATACCAACAAGCAGCAGTAAAGTAAATTTTTTATACATATAAAAACCCGAAACCAGACAATAATGGTGCAAAATAACTTAAAATAAGGAGAATTAACGCTTCAAAACGGGTATATTGAAACATTTGGGTGTCATTTCATCACCAAACTGAGTTTACATGCCTGTAGTTAGCTAGTGCCTTGCAGGAATTGCCCTTTAGAGGAGTTCTATTCATTATTTTCGTCGGTCATAATTACTTCACTTCCTTCATACTGCCTTGTTTCCAGGTTATAGACATCTCCCTGAGACATTATATGGACAATGATATTTTCTACAGAAATAGGCGCGCCAAACTTAATATCCGCAATGTTGTTAAATTCTATATTGCGTCCGTCAATAATTATCACGCTGCCTGAACCAATCGCCTGAAGGCTATGCCCTTCTGATACAATTACGCCAGTGTCCTCGCCCAGGCCAATACCAATGGCGCCGGGTTGAGCTGCCACTGCCTGTGCCAGCCTGTTAAACCTTCCACGTTTATCGAAGTGTGTATCAATAATCGCGTCTTGTATAAAACCGAGACCCGTAGTTATTTTCACTTCTCCTTTCAGGTGGGCGAGTGCTGCACTTCCTTCATAGATCATGGTGTTACTCATGGCCATTGCTCCGGCACTTGTACCCCCAATTGGGAAGTCCTCGTTCAGATACCGCTTCTTCAGCAGTTCCAGAAACTTGGTTCCTCCAAAAATGGAAGATAAACGCAGTTGGTTACCACCAGAGAACATAACACAGTTGCAAGCTGCCAAACGCTCGAGATATTCCGGCAAAGCCGCCTCCTCTCGTTTGCGGATGCGCATATGGCCCACATTGTTACATCCCAGCTTACGAAACGCATCTTTGTAGTTTTCCGCAACTTCATCAGGAATTGATGACGCTGTAGTAATTACCTCTACATGAGGCTCACCGCCTTTTATGAGACTTACAATATTTTTCAGGATGCCCAGCTCAAAAAAATTGAGTCTGTTGCGCTGCACAATACCTTTCTCCAGATCGGTACCCTTGTCTTCCGCCCCACCAATCGCAATCAAATGCCCTTTCGGATATGCCACTTACTATCGATTTTTTTGAAATAAACCGCAAACTTAACCAACATTTTCAGGTTTTAATAAAATTACTACAATATATATCCGCAAAATGCCAAAGAAAAACAGGAGATACAGTGCCTTTGATCGTCAAAAATGAGCTCAAATTGCAGGTTGTCGCAACAGAATTTTAACTTTGTGAGCAAAAATGTTGGTATCATTGTGAGTTAACAATTGGTATCACATCGCTTTTTCTGCGAATAATTTTAATATGAAAGTATTTTTCTGCTTTGTTACCTCTTTATTGTTTTTCGTCCAACTGCAAGCCCAGGTAAAGCAGCCGGTTACCCCTTCCCCTACCCCTACCGAACCAGTGAGGATAGTTGACAAACCAAAAAACGTTCAGGTACTTGAAGAATACAATGACGGCAAGGGGAATTTCATTCGTAAGATCAGGTATGATCAGAACCACGAACGCATTACAGAAACCATCATCAAACCTATTGGTCCGCCGCCACCCAACCTGCATAAACTCATTAACCCCGATACACTGAATAAAGATTCGGTGATGGTTGTTGTCAGCAAATCGAGGTATAAGGTTGACGTCTACTACAAGAAACACATGATACGGTCTTATATCGCTGTTTTTGGCCCGAGGCCACTTGAAAATAAATGTATGGAAGGCGACCGATGCACCCCTGAGGGTTGGTTTAAGATCAAGAACAAGAACCCAACCTCGCAATATGACAAATTCATGCTGCTGGATTACCCTAATGACTCATCAATGGCCCGGTTCAATGACCTGAAAGTGAACGGAAAAATACCTAAAACTGCAAAGATTGGCGGCAGTGTGGGCATTCATGGGATCTGGAAGGGAGGAGATGACATGATAGAACTGGGCGTTGGCTGGACAGACGGTTGTGTGGCCCTGCGGAACAAGGATATTGAAGAGCTTTTTTCGTTTGTGGGCGTGGGTACCAAGGTAAACATCAAAAAATAGCCTGATGCAAAGCAGGCATGCACGCAGAAATTTCTGGATTTAGCCTGTGATAATGGGTTATCCACCAAAATGTGTATAAATATTAAAATATCCACACAACAAAAGCGGGTTGAAAGCGCTGACAGTAGTAATTTTGCGCCAGAAATCGCGCTTTTTCTGTTGATATCTTGTTTTTGAACCGGTTGAAACTGACATTATCTTTGGCTAAAATCCTATTTTTTATGCGAGGTAAGAAAGTTTTTAATGATATAATTTCAGAACAAGACGACAAGGGAGGCCGGAAGGGCCGGAATGACGACCTGCTGGAATTAAGAAATACCTGTATGATAGCCCGTTACTATTACTACTGTAAATTCAGGAGTAAGAGCTTTGAAGAAATACTGAGAAGGATGGCTAAAGAGTTTTTTATTACCCCTATCAGGATCAGCCGGATCATACAGGAAAATATTGCAGCGATAAAGGAAATGAAAGAAAAGGAAGTGTCTGTTTATCATTTACAGGCTACGTGGCCACAATTTAAATGGTGAGTATTTTTGAAATAATTTGTAACTTGACCTAATGAGCGAACGTATCATAACATTATTTGGCGAAGAGATAGTTCCCGAGC
>CANCOG010000577.1 GCA_947379685.1 Flavipsychrobacter stenotrophus
CAATATAATTACAACTTCAGGACAAATTCCAACAATGCCAAATCTGGTATATCCGCCTGTGCTGTGTCCAAACTAAGTAATAACTTAATGTATGTGGCAGCAGAAGATGGTACTTTCTTCTATAGTACAAACGCGGGATCGTCATGGACCAAAACTCCATCATATGCCGGCCTTACAGGTAGCTACTTGTATGGAGCCACCATACTAGCCAGCGCAGACTCAGTTGATAAGGTTTATTTCGGCGGCAGCGGCTACAGCAACCCCGGCGTATATGTTTCGCGAGATCATGGGCAAACATTTACAGCAATGGGTAACGGCCTCCCTCCTACCCTGGTAAACAAACTGGCAGCCTACAGTAATGACTCCATGATATTTGCAGCAACAGAGGCGGGACCATATGTCTATATCCGAGCCGATAATTATTGGTATAGTCTCCGTGATACGGGCACACCTGCGGTAAACTGGCGTTCGGTGGAATATATCCCGTCCATCAGGACCGTTAGGTTTGGCACCTACGGCAGGGGCATCTGGGATCTCGTCTTCAACAAACCGGTGAGCCATGTCGTTGTCAACCCTTCACCGGTGCCCGCCAGCGAAATAAAGATCGGGCCTAATCCATTAAAAAATGGAATGCCGCTTACCCTGTTTACACCGGGAAACCAAAACGTAAACCTGAACGTCTATAATTCTGCCGGCAGACTAATGTTCAGCAGGCGTGTAGATACTAATTCTGGCATATACCTGCCAGACATGCCAACCGGTGTATATATTTATGATATCAATACTGGATCGGGGTCTCAAACGGGAGTATTGGCTATTAATTGATTTCTAAATTAATCATCTGTAAGGAGGGAATTGGAAACAATTCCCTCCTTTTTGCGTCATCTTTAGGTGGGCATGCCCATTCCAAGCTAAAAACAATAAAAAAATACCAATGAAGGCATAAAAAGGTGGCGTATAAACATTTATTTTGCACTTTCATACAATCAAATGAAATTATTTTGATTCTAATAAAAATATTGAGGGCTCTTAAGCCAGTGTAGACATGACCTTTATTAACAAAATAATCTCAGCATTCGGGCAATATAGCGGCAGAAACGCCTTTTGTATAGAAGATACGTTTTATACATATGGTGATCTGCTCAGTATTTCAGCATCAATTATCTCGAAAATTGAAAATACCTGTCCTGGCGAACAAAGAATTGGCATAGTTGTCACCGACTGTATAGAAACATATGCTTCAATTATCGCGCTGCTACTTTCGGGTCGTACATATATTCCCATTCACCCGCACCACCCTGCGGACCGGACACAACAAATAATAGACCAGGCAGAATTAAAAGTGATTCTTGCAAAGGGAACTGATGTTCAATTCTCTTCGGTTCAGAATATTGACTCAACCTATACACCTTCCACAACCGGGCCTGCGTCCTATAACCTGAGCCAGTATCCAATTAACTTGCAACAAAATGCTTATATCTTATTTACCTCAGGAAGTACCGGCATACCCAAAGGTGTACCAATAACATACAATAACCTGAACTCTTTTGTCGATGCTTTTTTCGCATTAGGCTATAACATAAATGAAAATGCCAGGTTCCTGCAGATGTTCGACCTTACCTTTGACCTTTCTGTAATGTCATACCTGATCCCTTTATGCGTTGGCGGCTGCGTTTACACCATTTCCTTTAAGGGAATGAAGTTTACGAATGTATACAGCGTACTCGAAGACCATAATATCACATTTGCCTTAATGGTGCCATCTATTTTGGCTAATCTCAGACAATATTTTCAAGAAATTGACCTCCCTGAACTAAAATATTCACTTTTCTGCGGGGAAGCATTGAATGCCGATATTACAAATGAATGGCGCAGGTGTATCCCGAATGCAGCAATAGAAAACGTTTACGGCCCTACGGAAGCGACGATATTTTGCCTGACATATCCAGTCCCTGCGGATGATTCCGTTTCAACCTACAACGGAATTATTTCTATTGGTAAGGAAATGCAGGGTATGGAAGCAATTGTTGTAAATAGTGATTTGCAGCAATTACCGGACGGAGAAAAAGGTGAGCTGTGCCTTTATGGGCCCCAGCTTACATCAGGATACCTTGACGAACAAAAAAGCAGAGAAGCGTTTTTTGAACTCAACGGAAAAAAATATTACAAAACGGGAGATATCGCCTACCGGAATGAGCAGGGTGATTTCATGTATAGCGGACGTGTTGATTCTCAGGTAAAAATACAGGGGTACCGGGTTGAGCTGAGCGAAATTGAGTTTCACCTGCGCCAGGTAGCTGAGCCGGCAAATGCTGTTGCGATCACGATAAATAATAAAAACGGACTTGCTGAAATACATGCGGTTATAGAAGGCACCACCAATATTACAGAGACCCTATTAAATAAGCTGGAGCAAAAAGTACCTGCATATATGATACCCACAGAAGTACATTATATTGCAACCTTTCCGCTGAATACCAACGGAAAAACAGACAGAAAGGAACTGGCTAAAATATTTCAACAGTCATGACAATACGGAGAGCTACAGAAAATGATATTGACTTTTTAATAACAGCAATTATTGAAGCCGAAAAAAGCGGCTCTGATATTATTAGTTATTGTGCAATATTTGGCATTAGTGAGGCAGAATTCAGAAGCTTTTTGAAAAGCGTATTTGAAGAAGAAGTTGAAGGCCAGGAATTCTACATTGCAAATTTCCTAATCGCTGAAATTGAAGGGAAAAGTGCCGCGACACTTAGTGCATGGGTAGAACATGAGACTGGTGTAAGCAGCAACATGATAAAAAGCAACTTGTTCATGTATTTCATTGACCGTGAAAAAGTGTTGAATGCCGGGCCAAACATTCAACTCATGAATGAAGCCGGTATCCCACGCGAGTCGCATGCGTTACAAATAGAATGTGTATATACCGCACCACCATTCCGTGGACAGGGACTTACCTACCAGTTGATTGACGAGCAGATAAGGTTGCACCAGGAAAATGGAAGTACCTTTAATAAGGTTCAGATAATCTTGTTGAAAAACAACGAAAAAGCCATAAAGGCTTATGAAAAGGCCGGATTTACAATTGCGGCAGAGAAGAAAGCCACAAGCGAAGCCATACTTCAATTGCTACCGTGCGACACTAAAATAATAATGGAGAAAAACATTCAAAACTAATATTATGGACGAACAACAAATATTACAACAAGTAAATACGATATTTTCACGAGTATTGAAGCAACCCAACCTTAGCCTTACACCAGCTTCAACAGCCAATGATGTTACAGGCTGGACATCGCTCACCCACATGATTCTGATTGATGACATTGAAGTTCACTTTAAAGTAAAATTCAAGCTGAACGAGATCATGAAATTCAGCAATGTTGGTGAAATGATCGCCTGCATTCATAAAAAGCTCAATAAATAGTATTGCTCCGTTTCAGCTAAAAAGCTGGCTCCCTATCGGCAGCCAGCTTGAACATAAAAATACCTTTTAATGCTTTTTAATTCGTTCCAGTTTTTATTGTTCTTCCCAATTGTTACCATTATCTATTTCTTATTACCCCATAGATTTAGATGGTTTCATTTGCTGGTAGCAAGCTGTATATTTTATATGGCCTATATACCTGTTTATATTCTCATCC
>CANCOG010000578.1 GCA_947379685.1 Flavipsychrobacter stenotrophus
TACCTACTTTTAGCAAACTATGTATAATTTAAACTTTTCACTTGTGAAAATTGTGTGTTGAGACTTAACCACAAAGGGCACTAAGGTGTTCACAAAGGTCACTATAGCCCGTATTACTTTGAAAAACTAAGGACACAAAGTATGGTTAACGCAAATATACAGAAGTACACCTCCTACATTTTTATGCTATCAATCCAAAACTACATCAGCTGCCTTGTACAACAAGGCAGCTGATAATTATTATATTAAACTAATACTATCCACAAAAGCGAATTGTAATCCAGTGCTAAGCGATTTCAGAAAAACCGGGCTTTGTGCTCTTAATTTCCTTACCTGTTGTGGCTTTCGAAAACTTCGTACCCTTTGTGGTTAGTCAGACACACTTACTTTGAAACAGTAACAGAAGCATTTGGGTCGTTCTTTTTGCGGTAAGCGGCCGTAGCTTCCATAGAAACTGCAGAACGTTCAATTTTCATGAAGTTGCCACGACCTGTTTCTAACTGTAAAGTACCGTCTTCGTTAGACCTCTGAATTGTACCATGGATACCACCGGTAGTAATGATGTATTCGCCTGCGTTCATGCTGTCAGCGAATTTCTTTTGTTCCTTGGCGCGTTTTGCCTGGGGACGGATCATGAAAAAGTACATTACCACAAACATACCTACCATTAATATAATGGACATGTAGGGGCTACCACCGGGAGCAGCTGCCTGTAACATAATGGCATTCAAACTTAGTTGCATTTTGCTTAATTTATGTGTTTAATAAAAATTTATACTCGTATTAATGTTGCGTCAAGCAGAAATTGTCGGTTAAATACCCATTTTATGCTTTTCCGCTTTGACTTTTTCCTTTTTAATTTATTTAGCGTCCTTCCCTACCAACACTTCGCCCTTGATGTAGAGCATATGAATAGCGCGAACTGTATTGGCGTGAATGGTCACCGATTTTTCCTGGTGGCCTTCCTTGCCGGTTGAGTTAAAGGTTACTTTCATGATGGCTGTTTTGCCGGGCTGAACCGGGTCGTGGGGGTATTCGGGTACGGTGCAACCACATGAGCCGGATGCATTGGTGATCATGAGAGGTGTTTTTCCATTATTTGTGAATGAAAACTCATAGTTCACCGACTCGCCCTGGTGTATGGACCCAAACTCATGGAGCGTATCTTTAAAGTCCATGGTTGGTTTCATGGCCGCAGAAACTGTGTCCATGCCATTGGCTGTCCTGGGGTTGTTCACCAGGCTGGCGGGTAATCCGTTGTTGGTATTATTGTTCGTATTGCTACTGCAACCAACGGCAAAAAAAGCTGCAATAAAAAGATAGCGCTTCATTTTTTGGTCTTTATTATTTGTTATTTGTACGGTCTTGCTTGCGTATTTTGCCTTCTTTTTCCAGCTCCTTCAGCAAATTATCCAACACACCGTTCACAAATTGCCCGCTTTGTGGCAAGCTGTATTGTTTGGCAATATCAATATATTCGTTAATAGTAACCTTGGCAGGTATGGTAGGGAAGAACAGGAATTCACAAACGGCCATGCGCAACAATAACATATCTATCAGAGCTACCCGCTCTTTGTCCCAGTTGGTGAGTTTTGGCTCTATCAGCTCCAGGCAAAGGGTTTCTTTCTCCAGTACCGCCAGCATAAGATCGTGGGCATAGTTCTTCTTTTCAGAAGAAAGCAGCTTTGCGAAATCGGTACGGCTGCCGGTTTTGAAGAAGTTCTCCATGAGCATTACCAGCAGGTCGAAATTATCTTCCCAACCGGGTAACTCATCATTAAAATAGCTAAGTATATCTTCGTTAACAAGAATGAGCTTATCCCAGATAAACTGGATAATGGCTTTATCCTGAGCAGGTGTTACCGTTGGGGCATCTACATACTCCTGGTATTCATTGCTTTTGATCAGCTGCTGATAGATCTTTTTCACCCAGTCAGCATCAATAAAGCGCTCCAGTTTGTCCTTTTTGATCTTTTCCTGCAACGAAGCCTTGGCGAGTGTTTGCGTTACAAAGCTATTGGTAGCTATGCGCACATTCACATTCATGTCCTCGGTTGTTTTCAGATACCTCGATGACCTTCTGATGGAGTCAGACTCGGCGTATTCTGCAATTCGTAATGGGTACAATACTAAGACGGTAAACACATCCAGTACCTGGTCGAGCTTTTCATTAAGCATCATGGCCAGCTTGGTCTTATTCTGAAGTTCCGCAGGTTCGAACGATGCGAGCGAATAAAGAGTCTGCATCACCTTCACCCTGATATTTCTTCGACTGATCATATATAAGTAAAGAACCCCTGTTTTGGCGGGCAAAGGTATGAAAACTAACTGTGATTCCGTTGCTAGTGAAAGGTTAAGAAGATGATAAGTTATGGGGAGGGGGTTCATTGAAATTTCGCGCGGAGGCGCTGAGGCACGGTTTACAGTTTATTTAAGGTGAATTCTGTGGAAGAAGCAGCAAAGAAAACTCACCACAAAGTATTGAGTTGAATGGCTATACTTTGATGTAAATTTGGATGTAATTAACAGCATTTTCTTTCTACTTTTGTCTTGCATTTTACCTGCCGATAAGCAAAATATACGCATGTCCTATAAATATGACGTTTTCTTAAGCTATAATTGTAAATTCCCACAAGGTAACTGGGTGAATGACATCTTCTATCCCTTTTTTAAGCCATTTCTAGAAGACGCATTAAATGTAAGAGAAGTAAGAATTTTTAAAGATACGGTGGAAATAACAAGCGGGCAGGCTTGGGAAGCGAGGATAAAGGATGCTTTAATACATTCCCGAATAATGGTATCCATTGTTTCTCCTGCGTACTTCCTCTCTGAGTGGTGCAAAAAGGAATTTGCTTTCATGGATTTCAGGCAACGAGCCTGTAATTTTATGACAGTCAAAAACCCGAATGGACTTATAGTTCCCCTGAAAATTTCGGATGGAGATAACTTCTCAGATTACGTGAAGGCATTTCAGATTGAGCACTTCAACGATTATTTCAGAATCGGTCCTGGCTTTGAGAAAACAATTAGACATGTTGATATGCAAGAGAAACTATTGGATTGGGTAAATGAAGTTGCAAATGCCCACCGTAATGCCCCCGAATGGAATGACGAATGGCTACACCCCGATTGGTTTTCCAACGCATGGCAGAATTTAGACGAATTAAATAGTTCAATTCCTAAAACACCCCCAACTTTATGAGTCAAGTAATAACGTTTTATTCATATAAAGGGGGCGTTGGACGAACAATGGCTCTAGCCAATGTTTCTATTTTATTGGCAAAGTGGGGACACAAAGTACTTGTTGTTGATTGGGACTTAGAAGCACCCGGTCTAGAACATTTTTATAAAGACTATCTTGAAAATAACAATTTTGGAGGCATTAAAATAGTTGAATCAATTCCTGGCGTAATTGATTTGCTGCAAATAGAGACACCCACAAAATGGCAGGATGCTATAATTTCTGTTCAAACAGGGTCTGAAACTCCAATTCACTTGATTTCGTCAGGGAGACGAGATGAGGGTTACTTCAAAAAAGTTAGAGAATTTGACGTTACCAAATTTTATGAGGAAGATGGCGGCGAGTTGATTGAGCAATTAAGAAATGAGTGGCTAGATAATTATGA
>CANCOG010000579.1 GCA_947379685.1 Flavipsychrobacter stenotrophus
ACTGTTGTTAATCGTAAGATTTACAAAGGTGTTACCGTTAGTTGCTATGTTCGAAGAATATGTTTGACCCGATGTACCATTGAATTGAACGGTACTACCTGTAAGTGTTAATGAAGCAGCAGTAGAAGGTGTAAACGTAAAGTTACCCCCTATCTGTATTGTATTGCTATTAAAGGTTGCGTTACCACTGCCAACTGCTGTAAGTGTAAAGTTCCCCTTGATCGTAAGTGCTGAGCCACCGGTCGTGGGGTAAATGCCGGCACCAGCTGTGCCTGAAGAATTTATAGTCAGGTTATTAAGCTGGGCAGGACAAACTACGGTGCTGTTTGATCCTCCCTGAATTTTTTGAGTACCCGACGCCGCATTGAGTGTTAAGGTACCAGTAAGGTTGTACCCAGCAGCATTTCCGCTGTCTGTCACGTTATTGGCAACTGTAAGCGTATTCGTACTATCAGAAAAGCTATTAGATGAACCGAAGTTCATCATGGCAATAGAGTTTGAAATGGTCATGGCCGTGTTTGGTCCAAGATGTAAACTTCCCGTTTTATTGTTGGTTACATTATTATCGAGATTACGCACAGTTAAAGTAAATCCATTTGCTGATATAAACTGATCTTGCGTGCCGCGGGTATTTAAATTGTAGTTGGCTGCATTAAATGCTGCCCCTGTATTCTGTAAGGTGAAATTACCTGCAAACATAATGTCTGCCGCCGCACCAGGGTTGGCGACGCTCGTACCGTCAAAAACTATATTTCCATATCCTGTAAGTACCGATGGAACAGTTATAGAAGTTAACCCATTGAAATTTACTGTACTTGCTGGGTCAAGAATGTTCAGAGTCGGGAATGTGCTATTTTGTAAAGTAAGTGTGCGGCTGGCATTAACATCAACCAAACCAGTTACAGTCTTCCCAGAAGGAATAGTGAAGTTTGTACCTTCTACAATAATTTTAGATGCGTTTCCTGAAACCGTCCAGGTAGATGCTGTAATGCCTGTGTTGGAATTGTGAATATTAAAAACCTGACCAGCAGTTGTAAAATTACTTGGATGAGAACCGCTGCCGTCGGTCGCAGTACCCCAGTTTGCAGCATTGTCTAAGTTTGTTCCAGAAGCGTTATAGTAATTGGTTATTTGTGAAGCAGCAGCCACCGTAACATTTGTTATAGAAAAACTTGGCCTGTTACCAGCACCTACCGAATCCTTCATTACCCACCTGAGCTGCACATTTGCATTGCCATTACAAGCCGCTGGAAGTGTGACTGATATTACAGAAGAATTAGATGCTGCAGTTGTTGCTGAAGTGATGCCTGAATAAACATTATTCCAGTACTCAGTACCCGCTATAGTCGTAAAAGTACCGGAGGTCCCCACCCTGTATTGCAAAGCAACTTTATCTATACGGCCCTGATATACCTGACTTTGGGTAGAAATAGTGTAAGACACGTTTATATTGGTCAATGAACTGGTGTTTACTGCCAGCGCAATAAACCGCAAGTTACTGCCGGTAGAGAGAAACCCTATCTTCCCAGCCATATCACCTACAAATGCTGACGAAGTATTGTTTGTGGCTCCAGCAAGTGCCTGGTCGGCTGTAGCCGCTGCTGTTGAGTAACTTGTGCTTAGTGTTGTAGCAAGACTCCAGCCCTGCCAGCCAGCAGGATAGGTAGTTGTGCTACCAGTCAGCGAACTGAAGTTTTGGAAATAAGGTAGTGATTGGGCCGTTGGGTTGGTTTGGGCAATTGACACCCTCCCGATCAGCAACAACGAAAGAAATAAACTCACAATAACAATTGACCTACCTGCCGTCGAATGTTGAAAACGCATCATAGAATGGATTTTGATGGGCAAAAGTCCTTTTTCAATGTTACTTAACGGCTACGTCAATGTTACCTTAATCTGAAGAAATTGTTACTCCAAAAAAATGGCATCATTTTTGTTAGCAAGCGATTAACCAATCACTTGCAAACAGTTAACAAACCCTACCCACCATCCATTAGCTCAGCAAATTACTCATTAACAATTTGCCTCGTAAACACTTCATTACCTGTAACGATCTTTACGATATAAATACCCGGAGTTGCCAGTGAAAAAGTCTTATTGAATGCCCCGGCTGCAGAATAGCCATCATAAATTTTACTGGCAATCCTGCCGGAAATATCAGAAATATTTATCATTATTTGCTGCGGCTGAGTTAAATTAAAATGAACAGAAAAAGCCCCTTGCGCAGGGTTAGGATAAAGTTCAACTGAAGAAATATCCTCACCTGTGGGACTAACTGCAAGGTGACAACCGGCTACCGGGGCCAGACTCCCACCCATTGAAGTAAAATCAGCTTTGAACGACTGGTAATAAATATTTGCCGCTGTAGCGTCATGAATGATCAGTGTATTTTCGTCATTATCGGTATTCGCACCGTTGCTCCAGTTGTGAGATCCAGTTAATACTAATGGGTCGGAACACGGATCGGATGGATCGACAATCAGGTACTTATTGTGGTATATGCCGGTGCCGGTGTACTCTTTAAACATGCTGCCCAAAGCACTTGATAGTATGGAATATGGCGTATAGGAATGGCTGAAAGCGTCATTTATACCCGCTACATATACGCCTGCATTCTTTCGGTTGACAATATCATTAGCATCCGAAATATAAGTGAATGTGTATATGCCAAAGTACAAATCCTTATCCGCCGTAGCAATTGTTGATTCAATGTGACTGTTCGTATTATCAGAAGGGCTAAAGTACAACTCAACTTGTTTACCATCTATAACGAAATTATGCCTGCCCAGGTCCGTTTTTGTATGTCCAAACTTCGACGTAGTTAAATTTGGCGTAATACCAGTATCACCCCACATCATGTTGAATTCACCAATATACGCATGTGCCAGTGCTGAATCCTGAATAATGACCACATTGTCATAATCAGTATTAAATTGTGTGGTGCTCCAGTTGGTCGATCCTGTCCAAACAATAGATTCATTTGGGTTAGGTGAATATCCGTCAACGATCATAAATTTGTTATGCATGATCGTGTAGCCGGTAGTTGTAGGGCTGCCAAGAGTATGAATGCCTGTATTTAGAGATGCAAGTCCGCTATTTGAGGAGCTTCCATCATATATCCAGCGTATTTTTACACCACGTGAGTAGGCATTATTGAGCGCAATAACCACATTCGACAAGCTGCTGGAACCCGAACCTGAAGTAAAATCATAAACGGCAATATCTAATGTGTACTTTGAACGGTTAATGTAAGCGATAAGTGTATCGTCGATATACCCATTTAAATTAATTGCATTTACACCAGTTGAAACAGTAGTATCGACAGCATGGTTAAAATAATAAGTGAATTTACTACCTGCCTGAGCCTGAATAGTAAATAGGGAAGCAATAACGAATAAGGATTTTTTAAAAATATGCATTATACTATTGAGTTTTTTACCTGTTTATGAGATTAGGGTGCAATTTATTCACAAATGTTGTCATAAAATGCAGTAGCGGGATTTTTTTGATAAATGCACTAGAACTTTTGTTCTTGGGAATATGTTAGGTAGGTGTCCCACAACTTAGAGTCGTGGGACACCTAAGGCTTGATTTTGTTCCCTATCTTATCAATGTCACATC
>CANCOG010000580.1 GCA_947379685.1 Flavipsychrobacter stenotrophus
TCGTTCTGAAAGGCAAGTTCTTTGTTGGCAACAATAAGTTCTGCGGCTCTTTTTTCTTTTTCTTCGTTTTGGAAAACAAGCTCTGTATTGGCAATGATCAGTTCGGCAGCTCTTTTTTCTTTTTCTTCATTTTGGAACAGCAGTTCCTCGTTGGCAATGATTAACTCTGCGGCACGTTTTTCTTTTTCTCCATTTTGAAAAACAAGTTCCTTATTGGCAATGATCAGTTCTGCGGCACGTTTTTCCTTTTCTTTATTTTGGAAAGCAAGTTCCTTATTGGCAACAATCAACTCTGCTGCCCGTTTTTCTTTCTCTTCGTTTTGAAAAACAAGTTCCTTATTAGCAATGATCAGTTCTGCAGCTCTTTTTTCTTTTTCATCATTTTGGAAGACAAGTTCATTGTTGGCAACAATCAGCTCTGCTGCCCGCATTTCCTTTTCCTCGTATTCCTTAGCCAGTGCCTGAATTGCTGTGATCAATTCCTCAGATTTAATTATCTTATTCATATCTTTTTGGCAACTGATTCTACTTTAAGTAGGTACCTGCTTGTATCTGCTAGCAAAATCATGCCATTATATATTCTAAATTTCGCTAGGCAATATT
Source organism: Flavipsychrobacter stenotrophus (assembly GCA_947379685.1). Taxonomy (GTDB): domain Bacteria; phylum Bacteroidota; class Bacteroidia; order Chitinophagales; family Chitinophagaceae; genus Flavipsychrobacter; species Flavipsychrobacter stenotropha_B. The sequence goes on from CANCOG010000580.1 coordinate 604, forward strand.
CGTGTAGAGTTTTAAGGCAGATTCTGCAGTTTACTGCTTACAGATATGAATTCCGGTTGATTTCGCGCAGATATATTTATTTTCCGCTGGTAGGTGATGGACTGCATATAGGAGTACTCCTGACTCAAACTGAGGAATTTGTGAGTCGAATTCACCCCCCGATTCTCATTCTTTGAAATATATTTATGAAGATTATTTTACGTAGTTTTAAACTCTGTACGCACCTCGAAGTCTTAACACTACAAAAACTTAATTGTAAACCACTAAAACAATAAAACAATGTTCCAACCAAAGTCGTCCCTGCGCATGGGTACAATTGCTTTAACTCTTGGCGCTTTTTTGTTTATGGCTTCCTGTCATAAAAAGGACAATACAACAACTTCTACCGAAGACACCGGTTACGCAACAGACCATATGACTGCTGAAAAGTCCTATTCTGACGTCCAGACCATGACCGATGAGGCAGCAAACGTAGCGGTTTCAGGTGGTACTATGGGCTATAAGGGCACACAACTCACCAGCGGCCCTTGCGCAATCGTAACGCATTCAAGCGACTCGATAGTGATAAATTTTGGTGCTACAAATTGTCTTTGCCTTGATGGCCGTTACCGCAGAGGGCGAATTATTTGTGTATTTACCGGAGGTCACTATGCTGATAGCGGGTCGGTTCATACAATTACATTTGATAACTACTATCAGGACGATAACAATATAGCAGGTAGCAAAACAGTAACCAATATGGGCCACAATGTTTCCGGCCAGCCGTACTTTAATGTTGTTATCAACGGAACAATTACAAAACCAAGTGGCGCTACAATTACCACCAATTGGACACGTGTTCGTACCTGGCTGGCTGGATCTACGACCCTTGGCGATCACACGGATGACGAATATTCTATCAGTGGAACCGGCACATTGACGCGTTCTTCAGGCGGTTCCGTTGCCGTTAGCGTACTCCCATCAAGCCCGCTGATCGTTAAGTATGGTTGTAAATGGATCGAAGCAGGTACAATTACATATACGCTGTCAACAGGCGCTACCCGCAGTATAGACTTTGGCACTACGCCGGTATGCAATGCTCAGGCTACAGTTACCTGGCCTGGTGGATCACGTGTAATTACTTTACCATAAACTGGCTAAATAATAAGAGTTTCAAAGGAGGGCCGGCAGCGATGCCGGCTTTTTTTATACCTTTTTCTTCCTGAACCTGCTGGCGATAATTGAGGTAGCTACCGAGGGAATGGAGATTGCCAGTAGAAATTGCCAGGGATAGTAGTAAGAAGCCAGGCAGTAAATTGAGATTGCGACAGTTACAATATGAACGCCGATCAGCAACCACGCAGTTGCCGCATGTGACAGGCCGGCATCAAGCAGGTAATAATGCAGGTGCATTCTGTCTGCCTTCAGCGGGGAAGTCCCTTTAATAATGCGCAATAAGAACACCCTGAGTGCATCAAATACTGGCATGAATAAAAGGGCAAGGATCACCAGCATAGCAGCAGACCCGGCATCGATGCCGTTGGGCATATGAAGCTGAAGTTTGTCGGTTGAGTGTATGAAAAACAGGCTGAGTATGAATATACTGAACCCTGACAGCATGGAACCTGTATCGCCCATATAGATTTTTGCTGATGGATAATTAAAGTACAGCAGCCCCAGCGTAGCTCCCAGCAACGAAAATGCCAGGTATGCTTCGTACTGATGCAAGTGCATAGCCAGGCCGATACCAATTATTAGTGTATAAAAGATTGAGGCCATACAGGCGAGCCCGTCGATACCATCAATAAAGTTGAATACATTGATGAAAAACGTGCAGCAAAATGTGGTCAGCCCGATACTCAGCAAAAAAGGTATTTCGCCGAGTCCGAAAAGACCATGAAATGAGTTGATACGCAAATCAGCGAAATAGACGGTAATAAAGGATGCCAGCACCTGGGCCAGGAGCTTCTTTGATGGCCGCATATTCATAATGTCATCATATACGCCAGTAAAAAAGAGCAGTACAGATGAAATGATAATATAGTTCCAGCCTTTTAGTTCTGTGGTAACAAAGAAAGGAGCCGTGGCCATATAACCGGTAAAAATACCAATGCCACCCAGACTCGGGATTTCCTTGCCGTGGATTTTCCTTATATTATCTGGAATGTCATAAATCTTACGCTTGCGGGTAATGAAAATGATCTTCCTTACAGTATATAAACTAATGACTGTCGAAACAACAACAGCAATCAGATAGAGGTAATTTGCGGGTAAGGACGATAACATGTTCAGGTAACGTTAATTATGGTTCGGTTATTATCAAAGCGGGTTGTTCTCTATACTTTCCATGAAATGTTTGGTGAAAGCATAGAGATTGAAATCTTCTGTATTCAGCGCCTGCTGTAATGCTGCCTTTAGCCTGGAATGGCTAATGTTTTTCATGCGTTGGGACTGAATCAGTTGCCAGCTTTTTTCGGTAAGCAGCTGGATCTTTTTTTCAGGCACTGCACTATACTCCGATAGAAAGAGTTTTATCTGTTCAGCCAATTCCGTAATTCCGGTTTGCTCGGTGGCTACTGTCTTAATTACTGGTGTTTCTGGGCCTCCATTTGCCTTTTCATGTGCAGTCATGCGCAGGCTTCGGTACAGGCTTTCTGCGTTTTCCCGGTCGGCTTTATTCACTACAAAAATGTCGGCTATTTCCATTATCCCAGCCTTAAGTGTTTGCACTTCATCCCCGGCTTCAGGCACCAACGCAACAATAGTACAATCTGCAAGGCCGGCTATTTCCACTTCGCTTTGTCCCACACCTACCGTTTCAACGACAATAATGTCGAACGGTGCTTCTTTCACCAGTTCAGTGATCTCAATGATCTTGCTGCTTAGTCCGCCCAATGCGCCGCGCGATGCCAATGAACGAATGAAGATATTTGGGTTGGTATAAAATTCACTCATTCTTATGCGGTCACCCAGCAGGGCGCCGTAATTAAATGGCGAAGATGGGTCAACCGCTATCACTGCAATTTTCTTTTGTTCA
>CANCOG010000581.1 GCA_947379685.1 Flavipsychrobacter stenotrophus
AAACGTCCGGTAGCCTATCCCCTGGAAGGAAAAATGTATATTCTGCCAGCCCTGCCCAAGTCCTTCGGAGTAGGCGAGTCCCAGGCCGTACGTGAGTTTAGGAGTATGCTTAAAACCCGCCATGGCAGAGGTTTCCAGCATGGCCGGTAAATCGTTGATTGCCCGTGTTGCCTGCCAGTTATATTGTTTTTCAATGCGTTTCCAAAATGGTAATCCGCGCATGGGGTTAATTTTAAATGCAGGTTTTTCGGTGTTCTTCAATTGCTTCAGCGCTTGCTTGTTTTGTTTCAGTTCCCCAATTTTTTTCTGTTGTTGCTGCCATTGTTTTAGTCCGCCACCCAGTTGCTTGCTCACGCCGCTTAGGTTCTCACCAAATTTCCCTTGCAGGTTTTTCTGCAATTGCTGCTTGGTTTGGTATCCCATTTTCTCCAGCTGACTAGCATCTGTGCCAACTCCCATGCCTCCCGGTGCATCGGTATGGCTCATATATTTCTCAAAACCCGCAGTCCCTTGCAGGTATTCAAGGGCCTTATCTTCAGCCGCCGAAGGTTCATCAGCAATCTCCTTGAATGCCTTCATTATAGCCTTGCCATAAAATACTTGCTTTTCTATACCGCTGAGGCCCGGCAAATTCTGCCCACCGCCCATCGATTTCAAAAAGCTGGTTCGCCTGGTTATCAAGTCATTGATGTAGGTATGGTAGTTTAGTTCGCCTTGTAGTTTATTCAGCTCACCATTTTTAGTAGTGCCCCCAACTCCGGCTGCCTTACTCTCCCAAAAGCCTTGTATTTTTTTCAGACTGTCAACAGTGGCATTCTTCTTTTTCGCTGCATTGGCCAGATTACTGCCGGAATCTGCACTGGACAGCGTACTTATTGAATCATAGGAAAGTGATTGTTGCTGGTAACGACTGTATGCTGCAGAATCATTTTTCTTCAGGCGATGCGCAAAATGTGCTTCCTTTTTTTTGAGCTTTTTAAGTAGGTGATCTTGCTGGTTTGTGAGGCGGGAATTATACTTTTCAAGCTTCTTCGTCTTGAAATCAATGTACTTTTTACCCTGTATGGATACCTGATTATTTTCTTCCTGCGCATAACAACACAATGCATTGTTAAACAAGCAGATAAGTGCCAATAAAATGGGTAGTGGAGTGTTTTTCACTGGGTGTTTGGTAATAAGGTTAAAACAAAGTTAATGATGTGTTTTAAAAATACAAATTTATTTCAGATATTTTTTCTTCTTTGCTATTAAACTAACTATCTTTGGAAAATCACTTCCTTTTGCCATTCGGTATATAAATTCACATAAAATGGGTTTATTATTCCCTCCATCTATACCCCCCCAAAACCATGCGTGTATATCACCCTTTTTTCCAATAACCCAAGAAAACCTTCTTGCAGTCCTTGTCGCGACTGTTGTTTAATATTTTTCCGTTTTCTCTTTCCACTTCTGGGTTAATGCTGCGGAGTGAAGGGACTTATAGTTTTTAGTTACAACATATAGGTCCCCAATCCAGATTAAGACTTTCAATCCAGCCAATCCGCTACCAAAGCATCATTTTTTCGTTCCCTGCAAGGGTGAAAACAGCCGCAAGGCATCGGCCAGTTCATGTCCAAATTGTTTTGTGGTTGCGACTGTAGGCAAACAGGACAAAGAAACCCTGCACAGGTAATTCTGCGCACAATGAAATGGCCAAGCCTTCCTTCCCATGCTCCGAAGCTCAATCATTCTTCTTATTGTCATTAGAGATTAAATGCATCAGTTGCAAAGCGCTCTGAGTAGGGTAGCGAAGGCAGCAGAACAATTGCCCAAGGTCGTTCAAGTGTTGTAGCCGCTTGATGAAAAGCAGTCTTTTGCCCGCCAGCAGTTAAAAGCGTTCGGGCAGGTGAGGGGGGGCTATTGGGGAAGTTTTTGAGGTAATTAGTAAATGAATGGGAGTCCACTTTTAACCGGTATTTTCACTAACGGGCACCGTCAAATTTCTGGTTTTCAATCGAATTAATTAACCATTCGAAATGAGAAATTGCTCCATTTTTTAGTAATCTGTAATTTTCATTACATTAGCGTTATGATTGCGGACTTGATATTGAGCAGGCTGGATAAGGACCCCACGGTAAAAAGACACCTGTTGAAGACCGTTTCCTGGCGGGTTGTTGGCTCTATTGATACAGTTTTATTGGGATGGTTTATCACAGGGCAAATCAATACAGGTGCCAAGATCGGCGGGCTGGAACTGATCACGAAGATGTTGCTGTACTTTTTCCACGAGCGGGTATGGCATAAAATAAGCTTCGGTCTGCCATCGCGATTCAAAAAGGCTGAAAAAGTAAAAGCTGAAAATGCAGGCAATCTTTTCCGCCAACACAGTAAGATCACCCGGCAGGTCCGCGAAGAACTAAATGGTAACAAGGCATTTACCATATGGCTGACTGGCTTATCTGCCTCGGGAAAATCAACAATCGCAGAAGAACTGGATAGCTGGTTGTTCGGTATAGGATTGCGAGCATACGTGGTTGACGGTGATAATACCCGTCTGGGTATAAATAGTGATCTGTCTTTTTCTAAAGAAGACCGTGCTGAAAACATTAGAAGGGTAGCAGAAATATGCAAATTGTTCAATGAAGCAGGTACTATCGTTATTGCATCTTTTATTTCGCCCTTTGAAGAAGACAGGGCAAGGGCCAAGACCATCATTGGCGATGACTTGTTTATTGAAACCTTCGTCGATGCCAGCCTCGAAACCTGCAAAGAACGTGATGTAAAAGGATTGTACAAGTTGGCCGAGCAGGGGAAGATCAAAAACTTTACCGGCATCGATAGCCCCTACGAGCCCCCCTTTGCCCCGGCCATTCACCTGCATTCAGATTCAACATCCCTCAGTGCATGTGTGGGGCAAGTAAAAAATTACCTCACTAAAAAAGGGATTGTTAGTGAGGTTGGGGTGTTGCAGGCGATATGATTTATCGAATTTTCAATTTTGGTATTGCCCGGAAGTACATCGGGGTAGCCGGAAACTACTATCAGTTCATCTTCCGTACATTGCATTTTAATGGCTTATGTCTAGCTAGGCTCCTCGGTTTGCAACAGTATTTTAAGCCTTCCGATTGCCAGAGGCGTCGACTGGCAGATTGAGTACTGTCTGCATTGAATAGCCTCCTTACCATTAATTTAACAACTGCAAATTAAATGTTGCTTTTGGATTGCATCGCCTTTTTGGTCAAAACACATTTTTTTGATGAGCAAATTACCATATTTGACTCGCTCCTTTTTTTACCTTTACACTCCCCATGAACTACCTTACCACACTCGAAGCCGAAGCCATCTTTATTCTCCGCGAAGTAGCGGGCCAGTTTAAACGGCCCGTGCTACTGTTTTCCGGAGGAAAGGACTCTACCGTGCTGGTATACCTGGCGATGAAGGCGTTCTATCCTGCGCCGTCGCCGTTCAGGGTTATGCACGTCGATACCGGCCATAACTTCCCGGAGGTATTACAGTTCAGGGATGAACTGATGCAGCAAACCGGCATGCAACTGATCGTCCGTAATGTGGAGGATACTATTAAGGAAAAGAATCTGGAAGAGCCAACTGGGAAATTCCCCAGCCGCAACGCATTGCA
>CANCOG010000582.1 GCA_947379685.1 Flavipsychrobacter stenotrophus
CCTGTGTTTTGATAGGTAGCACGGCAACAGCACAGGTAGGAGTGGGCACAACGACTCCGGCCTCTAGTGCACAATTTGATATAACAGCCACCGGCAAGGGCTTGCTGATACCCCGTATGACGCTGGCTAACCGGCCAGCCAGCCCGGCAACAGGTCTTATTATTTATCAAACCGATGCAACTCCTGGCTTTTACTACTATGACGGTGGTGCCTGGAAGATGGTTTGCAACACAACTACGGCCGCGACCGCATTTAATGATACCCTTACCAGTAATCTTTATACCAATGGATACCAGGTAACCGCCGACGGCACAACCGGTATCAAAATGTTTGGTAATGGAATATTGGTTGATACCGGAGCGTTTGGCGCCGGTAGCAGCTTATCGGTGTCCGGTGCAGGGACAAGGATGGTATGGTATCCGCAAAAAGCTGCATTCAGGGCTGGGTCTGTAGCTGGCACGAACTGGGATAACACCAATATCGGTAATTATTCTGTTGCTTTTGGTCAGGATTGCAAGGCAAGCGGTCCTTATTCGTTGGTATCAGGGACATCGAGTGTTGCCACACAGGCCGGTGGCGTAGCGTTAGGTATGTCAAATACCGCAAGTGGAGCAAGTGGAACAGCGCTTGGCAGGAATTCAACTGCCTCGGGTTTTGTGTCAACAGCATTGAATGCTAACACTGTTGCCAGTGGCGGTTATTCACTGGCTACTGGCAATAGCTGTACTGCCAGCGGAGACTATTCAATTTCCATGGGCAATGCCAGCACTTCAAGCGGCAATTATTCTCTGGCAATAGGCAGGAACGTATCGACAAACAATAAAGCAGGCTCGTTTATTTTTGGAGATAGCTTATCAACTACAACCAATAATGACGCAGTCAACCAAATGATGATGCGCTTTACTGGCGGGTACAAATTGTACAGCAATAGCGCTTTGACAGCAGGTCTTCAATTAACAACTACGGGAGGCGCAAGCATTGGAACCAGTGCCGTTGCCTCAGGCACTAAGTCAATAGCTATCGGGAGCAATGTTTCCACTAACGGAAATCAGGGGTCTTTTATTTTTGGAGATACCTCATCAACCACAACCAACAATGATGCAGCCAACCAGATGCTGATGCGTTTTACCGGCGGTTACAAATTGTATACGAATAGTGCGGCCACCCAAGGTGTTCAGTTGAACACTTCGGGGGTACTTAAATATATGAATAATGTGAGCGGCAGCTACGACTCCCGTTCCCTGACGGATAAAAATTATGTAGATAGTGTAAGCAGAGTTGGATTTAATGATACCCTTACCCGCAACTTATACACAAGCGGATACCTGATCACCCGCGATGGCACCTCCGGTCTATTGGTTGGTTCAAACGGCACAACTTCTTTTGGAACATCTTGTTATGCAAGCAGTTCGCAAAGTATAGCAGGTGGGAATATCGATACCGCAACCGGCGCCCAGTCAATCGCTTTAGGCTATGACAACAATGCAACTTCGTCTCAGTCCGTTGCGATTGGATCTGGTTGTTTGGCAAGTGGGAATCAAGGTTTTGCAGAAGGGTTTCAGGCTATAGCAAGTGGAGGTGGATCAGTGGCGATGGGAATATATTCTTTGGCTTCTGGTACAGGTAGCATAGCCATAGGATATAGCAATAATTCAACTGGTGTGGCCTCTGCAGCATTTGGTCAGGCAGTTACCGCTTCCGGTACACAGGCATTTGCTGCCGGTCACCACTCATCGGCCTCGGGAGACAACTCGGTGGCATTGGGTGAAAATGTGAGCACAAATGCCAAGCCTGGTTCATTTATTTTTGGTGATACGTCATCAACTACAACCAACAACGATGCCGCCAACCAAATTATGATGCGTTTTACAGGTGGTTATAAATTATATAGCAATAGTGCGTTAACAGCGGGGCTTCAATTATCCACTACAGGGGGCGCAAGCATAGGAACTTCGAATACTGTAACGGGCAGTGGCGCAATGGCGATAGGCACCAGCGCTACGGCATCAGGCAACCAGTCCTTCGCTATCGGTAGCAATGTTTCCACGAGCAATCGATCTGGTTCTATGATATTAGGCGACAGTACAACAACAACTACTAGTAATGATACGGTTAACCAGATGCTGATGCGCTTCGCGGGTGGTTATAAATTTTACAGCAACAGCGCTCTCACAGCAGGTTTACAATTGACTCCGGCCGGTGGATCTAGCCTGGGTCTCTCTAATTCGGTGTCAGGTACAAATGCGACAGGTATAGGTAATTCGGTAACAGCATCGGCAACCAACGCTGTAGCAATCGGCAATAACGTTGTTGCCAGCGGCGCTTCAAGCGTAGCAATGGGCAGCTATGTGTCCACCAATAACAAAAGCGGGTCGATGATATTTGGCGATAGTAGTACAACGACCGCTACAACCAGCGTCGCCATCAACCAGATGACCATGCGTTTTGCAAATGGCTATAAATTATATTCCAATTCCGGTGGCACCTTAGGTGTTCAGGTGCCAACTAATGGTAACAGTTGGGTAACTATTTCAGACCGAAGGAGAAAAGAAAATTTTGCACCGGTGAACGGTGACGATCTATTAAATAAAATCTCAAAAATGCCGCTCAGCAGCTGGAATTACAAAGGCCAGGATGCCAGGGAGTTCCGCCATTATGGCCCTATGGCACAGGATTTCTTTGCTGTCTTTGGTCACGATAAATATGGAGTATCAGGGAACGACACTACTATCAACCAGGCCGATATGGAAGGGGTAACCTTTATTGCTGTTCAGGCACTGGAAAAAAGGACAGCAGATCTGCAAAAGGAAAATGCAGAACTGAAGAGTGAGATCGAAAAAATTAAGGCAGAATATGCTGCTCGCCTTGAAAGGATTGAATCTGCAATAAACCCGCTGAGCGGGAGAAACAATGTGGCACCGGTGAAGTAAATGGTCGCTGGCAAAGGGTATTTTCACAACCTCTTTCAGCCTTTCATCTACTATTCGCCCGCTTTCATCGACTTCCCCTTAATAGCCCCTTTTGGGCGAAGTACTTTTGGTAAAAGTTATTCATTTTTAAAAATTGCTGGCTATGCGCACAAAATATTTTATTCCGATGTTGATAGTTACCCTGGTACTAGCAAGCCGGGCCTATTGCCAGAATTTTTCTGTTGGCAGTGGGGGAATGACAATAAAGGCAGGTACCACGTTTTTTGTGGACAGCCTCGTTCTTACACCCTCTGCAGATCTGACATTGACTTCAAATTCTTTGACACATTCGTCAACAGGCGTCAGCGCAAATAGTGTGAGCAATAGCGTAAGCAATGTATTCATCTTTAGCGCTCCGTTCGCCTATTCCGGCTCAGTTATGCTCGGCTATCTCACTACAGGGTTAAACGGCAATCCCGCCAATGAACTGGTGATGGCTTATGACAGTGCCGCTGCAGGTACGTATCATCTGAATTGCGCAAGTTCTTCTGATACAGTTAACCATAAGGTGACCAGTTCGGCCCTTACTAGTGTTAACCTGTTCAACATCACGGCAGTGAAATCTTCGGTTTCGGCAGGTACCATTACCGGTGCAACTACAGTGAATATCGGCACCTCTACAACCCTGGCCAATGCAACTACAGG
>CANCOG010000583.1 GCA_947379685.1 Flavipsychrobacter stenotrophus
TTTTTACTTTTAATTTTTTACTTTTTTTATGTCATTCATACTCCCGGTAAAAGGAATTCACCCACAAATACCAGAAGGCTGCTTTGTAGCCCCTAACGCCACTATTGTAGGCGATGTTATTATGGGTGAAGATTGCAGCGTTTGGTTCAATGCCGTTATACGTGGCGATGTGAACAGCATTCGCATGGGTAACAAAGTGAACATTCAGGATGGTGCCTGTATACATTGCACTTACCAGAAAACGAAAACAGTTCTGGGTAATAATGTTTCCGTAGGTCATAATGCCATTGTTCATGGCTGTACAGTTGCCGATAATGTACTAATTGGTATGGGTGCGATTATAATGGATAACGTAGTAATAGGCGAAAACTGCATTATTGCCGCAGGCGCGGTAGTACTTGAAGGAACACATGTGCCCCCTGGCTGTATTTTTGCCGGTGTACCTGCAAAAAAAGTAAAGGATATAAGCCCGGAATTACTGAAGGGAGAAGTAGAGCGCATTGCCAATAACTACCTCATGTACAGTTCCTGGTTTAAATGATTTTCGGAGGGACAGTTAGAGCATATGTTGGCATAATATTGCGGGCGTTATGGATAACGCGAAAAAGAATACTTTTGTCGGAATAAATTTTAATGGATAGTCTTTGGTGGCCAATATCATACGGAGACTTGTCTATTTACACTCAAACTTAACCCACAGGAAATACACATTACCAAATAATAGTTATTGCAATATCAAAATAAATCTGCAAAAGCTATTGTTTTTTAAAAATGACGATTATATTTGCATACTAAACACAAACACACTCTGATATGAAAAGACTGATCCTCGCTTGTTTAACTGCAGGAACTTTAGCAACATCAGCTAACGCACAAGAACCAAAAAGCATTCTGTTGTATGGTGATATAAATCTTACTACCAACAGGAACCCAGGTTTGTATAAAACTACAGATTGGGATGCAAAACCAGGAATTGGTTATCAATTCAACCGTAACTGGACTTTAGGATTAGCAATTGGCTGGGGCCAGCACGCTACGAAAGATAGTTCTGCTATCAAGAATACCGACAACCTGTACCAGATCGGACCGTTTGCTCGTTATTCCCGTTACATTGGCCGTAGCGAAACTTTCTTCTGGTATTCTCAGTTAGATCTGCAGTATCAGGGTGGTTATCACACAAGCATGGGCGATCCTGCAACAGCTAAACACACTGGTATTTATGTTGGTCTTTATCCAGCATTGGGTATCAACGTTGGTCGTGCACTTTGCCTGAACTTCTCTATCGGTGGTATCAGCTACGCTACAGACAAAATGTCTAACCAAACTTACAGCAACAACACTTTCAACCTGAATTTCGGTCACGAGTGGAACGTAGGTATCAGCAAAAATTTCAATACTGGTCATAAAATGCACAGCCACCACGAACCAGGTGATGAAGTTCACCACAGGAAGATGGATAAGGATGATGACGATGATTCAGCACCAAAGCCAAAGAAAAAAGAAAGAAGCCGTGATGATGACGAGTGATTCTCACCTTCTCAAAAATAAAGAAAACGTCCTGCTGTTGCGGGACGTTTTTATTTTTGGTACAGTAATAGAATATTAATTTTACCGTTAAACAAAAGGACAGGTGTAACACGTCAAAATACAACCTGGCAGCAACCTAATTTTATGGGCATTCTTCGGGTTATAAACATCTTTGCATTATTACCATTGTTGCTGGCAACTAATCTTACTAGTGCGCAAACATCCGTTGCTCCGGTTGCAACTCCAGCTATGGCACATGCCGATTCGGCTAATAATGTCTTTCACAAAGGTTCCATAATTGGGACAATTTCGGTCGGTTTCATTGATTACTACCGGAATAACATCACCATGCCTGCCGGATTCCAGAAAAATAATACCAGTGGTTTTGCCCCAATTTACGGGCGGCTGGAATATGGACTCAGCAACACCATCAGCTTGGGTGCCCTAATGAGCTATGATATTTTCTATGATAATTTCTACCAGCATTTCCCGGTAAATGGCAAAATATTTGAACGCCACAATACGGACAGGGTGCTGGTTTTCAGCAGCGGACTTTCGGGTTATTATCACCTCGGCAGGATATTGCACAGCAAGAAACTTGATCCGTTTATCGGAATTGGACTTACCCTGAACACAATACACCACACCGCCTGGCCAGAAGGTGACTCCACCGCAACTACTGCTAACTACACAGTATCACCAAGCATTAAGATTGGTGCCCGCTACTACATTACCCGCAAAGGCAGCATATTTGTTGATGCCGGCTACGATAGGCAGAGTGTGTTTAGTATAGGGTATTCCTGCAGGTTTGGGAAGTGATTCCGGTAATATAAAATCCCAGCGCCAAACGTTATCCTACAATGCAACACCCATATCTATCCTACAAGTTTGAAGACAGCCCGGCATTTGTCAATACTTTTGATGAGGCACCATTGTGGAGTGCTGCCTTTGGCTTGTTATTGTTTAAGCACCTGGAGCTGAAACCAGATATGCAGGTGCTTGATTTGGGTCCTGGTGCTGGGTTTCCGCTGCTGGAGCTGGCACAAAGACTTGGTTCTTCCTGTACTTGTTATGGCCTCGATCCATGGACAAACGCTAATAATCGCGCAAAAGAAAAGATCAACAACTATGGTATCGCCAATGCCAGTATCATTGAAGGCTCGGGTAATCAAATACCCTTTGGTGATGCAACTATTGATCTCATTGTTTCCAATCTGGGTATCAACAATTTTGAGCAACCCGAAGTTGTATTTAAGGAGTGCCACAGGGTGCTTAAACCCGGCGGGCGGCTAGTGCTAACCACTAACCTCAATGGGCACTGGAAAGAATTCTATGCGATTTTTGAGGACACTTTACAGCAATTGGGCCATCATGAGTTGCTAACAAAACTAAGAGCACAGCAGGAACACCGTGGAACCATTGCCAGCATCGAAAACCTTTTTACTGCAAGCGGACTGAAAGTAACCCGAACGTTTGAGGATTCTTTTACTATGCGTTTTCTAGATGGTACGGCCATGCTCAATCACTATTTCGTAAAACTCGGTTGGCTTTCATCATGGCTGGAACTTGTACCCGCCGAATTGCATTTGCAGGTTTTCCCATTACTGGAGCACAATATGAATACATACGCAGCTCAAAATGGAAACCTAGTACTTACTGTGCCAATGGCGTATGTTGAGGGTGTAAAATCATAGTTTATTTCCCACTCAATTAACTTTCACAAATGGAAACTCCCGGCCATGCTGTTTGAGCAGTAGTTTTTTCGCCGATGGGTCGAAGATGATGACTATTCCTGCTTTTGTAAACCGAAATGTATGGTTACCAATTGCTTCAAGCGCAAACGGCTGTTGCGAAGTAGCCTGGGCATTTAATGCATTTCCATCGGCTTTGAAACTAATGTCCAGCGGGACTTGTTTATTGGTGTAATTTCCAATGTATGTTTCAAGTTCAGCGGCACTCAGGCCAACAACGGGTGCTTGTGCGTATTTATCATCTATCCTCTTTTTTTGCACCCGGCCTGTGAGGAACAATAGCAGGTAGACCCCCATAGCCAGTGTTGCAACAACTAAGCCGGCCACCAGCACATA
>CANCOG010000584.1 GCA_947379685.1 Flavipsychrobacter stenotrophus
CCTTCACTGTAAGTTGCACTATCAGTAAAGTCACCCGCCGTATACACGTTTCTTCGGCTATTGTCAGTACAGACACTATAAATTGTACAGTTGGCATCTAAAACGTCGCCTCCCTGCCCTAAAGTAGCCCAAGTATTGTTGCTCGTATCCCATCTAAAGACATTGAATTTCGAGAGGGAATCTGTAAAACTTCCTGCCGCATAAATGGCCCCCTTCTGCCCTAGGCAAATCGACTTAATTTCACTATTTGCATTTAAGGTACTACCGGATACTCCTAAAACTCCCCAACTCATGCCATTCCATTTGAATATATTTCCCGAAATTGCCCCGGATGAGATATGGTTAAAATTAACGGCTGCATAAATACTTCCCTCGTCATCTGCAGTAATAGATGTGATGTATGCATATGTTGCAATTGAATCAAATCCGTAGCCTAGCTGGCTCCAAATTCTAGTGGATTGATCATATTTTGCGACATATGGCAACCCTGTAATGTCAGAAAAATTACCTGCAGCATAAATATTGTAATTTTTGTCAACACAGATAGAGTTAATTGCATCGTTGCAGTGCAAGGACCCAAGTTCATTCCATTTAACCCCATCCCACTTAGCCACATATTCATAGCCAAGTGAGTCCCTAAAAAGACCAGCTGCATATAAATAACCGCTGTCATCAAGGCACATAGCTATAATTTCGCTGTTAAAGTCGGTACCAACCTGCGACCAATTTACACCATCCCATTGCGCTACATAAGGATTACCTGAAAACATGTCAATACCATTAGTAAATATGCCGGCGGCATATAATTTGTTGTCTTTGCCATGGCAAATTGAAAGAATATTGCTGTTCGCATTCAAAGAATGGGGACCTGTACCCAATTTTTGCCAATTCGCTCCATTCCATTTAGCAACGTGCCGGGGAGAAGAAATAAATCCGCTATCAACAACCATCCCTGCTGCGTAAACATTGCCACTATCATCGGTGCATAATGTAAAAAATCGCCCATAAGCATCCCAGTCCGGGCCACCAGTGCGCAATTTCTGCCATCCCTGCCCCCAGCTCTGCCAACAACAGCCCAGCAAACAAACCAATATGAAAAACAATCTCTTCATGTATAATACAGATTAAACCAACCCTTATTGAATTAGTACCTGGCCCGATTCCACTTTACCATCAAAAAGAATTTCATAGAAGTAGGTACCCGGTGTATAACCATGTACGTCCATAATGACATTGGAGCTATTACAAACGACCTTTGTGTCCAATATTCTACCAGTAATATCCGAAAGTTTTACGGTTGCATCTCTGCAGGTGGGAAGCCGGAAATTAATATTTTCATTGGCGGGGTTGGGATATACAACGATTTCTCTATCAACATATTTAGGGGGGTCAACTTGTAAAGTTGAAATACCATATTCCGCAACATACATAAAATAATGGTGATATGAAATACTGTCGCTAAGCTCACCTGCAGCAAAAACACCATTTTTTTTATTTATACATAAAGCATAGATAGGCGGTCTGTTACCATACCCAATACCATGGGGATGCAAGCTATTTGCACCAGTTCCTAATTCAGACCAATAATTTAACACCGGGTCATATTTAGCAACATAGGTCTCACCACTTGAGTTAGTAAATGCTCCTGCGGCGTAGATCACTCCATTGTCCCCTAAACACAAGTCAAACACTTGGTTATTTGCGTTCAAAGCGCTGTCAGTATTACCCATTTTGGACCAGGCGGAGCCACCCCATTTAAGTATATTTGTAAAAGACATACCTGACGGTATATGCTGGAAATTTACAGCAGCAAAAACATTAAATGCGGTATCTACTTTAAGAGCGGTAACGTAAGCGTTCGTCGACGCTGAATCAAAACCAAGTCCCAGTTCTGACCAATTACCTGCTGCATTATTCCATTTAGCCACATATTTGTGTCCGGCGGTGTCAGAAAATGTCCCGCCTGCATACACATTCATACTGTCATCTATACAAATACTGTTAATAAACAAATTAGCGTGAAGCCCAGGCAGTTCACTCCAATAGGCTCCATTCCACTTTGCCACATATGATTCTCCATAACTATTACGGAAATTTCCTGCTGCATAAATGTTTCCATTGCCGTCTATACAAATCGAGTTGATGCTGCCAACGGCATGAAGCGCAGCACTTCCAGTTCCCAATTCACCCCATGAACTTCCATCCCATTTTGCTACATACTGAAATCCACTTCCCCAGCTGGCCCCGTTTGTAAAATCGCCTGCTGCATATACATTACCATGCTTGTCAGCAACAATGGAATTAATTGCATCATTCGCATTCAACGCTGTGCTTCCTACGCCGAGTTTTGTCCATATGTGCATCATATTGTCCCACTTTGCTACATATGCATGATCAAACATAAGAGTATCATCCGAAAACTGTCCTGCTGCATAAATATTGATATTGCTATCGGTACAGAGTGCATAAATAGGCCCATGGGCCTTCAAAGCCCTGTCTCCGGAACCCAATGGGAACCACCCCTGCCCCCAGCTTTCCCCGCAAAACCCAACCCAATAAACCAATATGAAAAACAATCTCTTCATGTATGCTGCAGATTAATCCAACAATCCGTTATCAAACTTAAGAAATATATATTGCATTTTGTTGTTTCCTATCTGTAATTAAGTTGCTGTATATTTGACTAAAACACTCCATGCGACCATATTCAGCTAATAACCGTCATCTGGGGACCGGAAGCAGCGATGAGGTGAGCATTTTCGATGAGGAACAGCCGCTACCTGTCTTCTATCCCCCAAATGCAGTGTATATCTGCTCTTTTTTATTCTCACCAATGTTTGGCGCTATTTTGTTGGCTATGAACTTCAGCCGCACCCAGAGCAAACGCGGTGTGTGGCAGGTGCTGACGTTCGGTATTGTGTATTCCGTGGTAATGGTATTCATTTCCCAAACCCTTTTTAAAAACCAATCATACTCTAGTTTTATGATAAACCTGGGCGGCGCGCTGATACTTAAGTATCTGTTTTGGAATACTTATATCGGCAAGGATGCCGCATACTATAAAAGGTCCGTTATTATTCCCGTTATAATAGGCATCCTTATCATGGGCGGCTTCCTGCTGCTGGCAATACTTGTGAATAAATAAACGCTTGCAGCCACGCGCTGAATTAAGCATTCGACCTACCTTTATAAAAACATTTTTGTTATGGTCGCATTTTTAGGAATGGGGCACCTCGGTGCCAATTTTGTTCGCGCAATGCTCAAGAAAGGAAAGAAGGTGCAGGTTTGGAACCGTACATTTTCGAAGGCTACCATGCTGGAAGATTTCGGTGCTGTTGCTTTCGAAAACGTTGCCGATGCAGTGAGGGGTGCAAAAACAATTCACCTGACGCTCAAAGATGACATTACGGTCGATGATGTGCTGGATATGGCCTCACCTGCCCTTGAGCCCGGAGCTATTATTATAGACCACACAACTACCTCGGCTGAAGGAGCCTTAAAGCGCACCCTGTACTGGAAGGACAGGGGCTATACCTACCTCCATGCGCCCGTATTTATGGGTCCGCAGAATGCACTGGAAAGCAC
>CANCOG010000585.1 GCA_947379685.1 Flavipsychrobacter stenotrophus
ATTTCGGCAGATATTAACGGTGCCATTGGCACGGCCTACTTAAATAAGTACAACTACCACGACATTATTTTCAGTAGTAAGCTGAACAAAGGAAAAGGAAGTATCAACCTATCGGCGGCGGACAGCAATCTGCGGGTAAAACTGGATGGCACCGCTGATTTCAGAGGGGAATTTGCGGCGATAAAAGCCGACATCTTACTGGACAGTATCGACTTCAAAGCATTGAAACTTTATGGGTCGGAATTACGTGCGAGCGGTATTATTCATGCTGACTTTCCTGTACTCAACCCAGATTATCCTGAAGGTAACTTTAGCTGGATACACCCAATTGTAAACGCAGACGGAAAAAGATTTCTTTTAGACAGCCTCTTTATCACTTCAAAGCCGAATGCGCAGACGGGACAGGACATTACAGCAGATTTCGATGTCTTAAAAGCACACATTACCGGTAAAACGCCACTTACGAAAATTGGCGCAATAGTGATGGATCACATTAACCGGCATAATGCCCTTGGCCTTCACGACACGGGAAAATCGGGGCTGCTGGCACTAAAAAATGGCAAGGCACCCACACAAAAGAAACCAGACACGGTGACTATCCCTGCCGACTACGGCCTCAATTTCACGGCAAGTATTATTGACAAACCATTGTTACGTGGCCTGCTGCCAGGTCTCACCTCATTTGAAACAGTGACAGCAACGGGTGAACTAACGCCGAGAACCATGTCATTCTCTGCAACCATTCCCGAAGTTGTCTATGGGTCTAATGTATTGCGCAATGGACTCGCTAAATTGAACGGAACTGATTCGGCTTTTACGTACCAGATCACAGCCGACAAATTTGCCAACAGCGCACTAGACCTGTGGTACGCCAATGTTAACGGCAACATAGACGGGGGCAAAATAACCACAAACATCAGTCTTTCCGATTCTTTAAAGAAGGAGCGTTTTACACTTGCTGCAAATATCCTTTCAGTTGGCGATTCGACCATAATTCAGCTCCAGCGTGGCTTGAAACTGAATTATAATTCATGGGAAGTTTCACCTGGCAACAGTATTGTGATGACGAGCAAGGGGTACTACGTCAATGATTTCTCCATTAACTACGGGGGACAGTATATAAAAGCAAAAAGTGATCAGCCTTCACCATTGGCGCCACTAAAACTTGACATTACCAACTTCTTGTTATCGAATATCACTGGCATATCAGGCTCAGGTGATAGCTTGCTGGCGAATGGCGTACTTGGTGCTTCATTTACCATACAAAAATCGGGAAACGCCATGCAGGTTTCAGGTGACATGGTAGTTCTCGATTTATCTGTCATGGGTGATACATTGGGGAAACTGGAAGCGAAACTAAGCGTTAAAGACGAAAATACAGTCACCACCGATCTTACCCTTACCGGTCATGAAAATGACATTCACCTGGCGGGTTCCTATTACCTGACACCCCGTGGCGCCAATGACTTTGATCTTAAATTGGATATAAAGGCTCTTGCCCTGAAAAGCTTCGAAGGTCTTGCCCAAAAACAGATAAAAAACAGCTCAGGCTTTATCAGGGGGAAGTTTGACGTTACCGGAAAGATCACCGCCCCCCTTATAACCGGCGAACTGAGGACAGACAATCTCCGGACTAACATAGTTACTATTAATTCTATTTTTAAACTAGAGTCCGAAAAAGTACAATTCTCAGGGCATACTATTTCCTTCAATAGTTTCACCATACTTGATAGCCCCGACAACAGGGCGGTAGTAAATGGAACAATAAACACAACTGACCTCCTGAACCCTGCGTTCGACCTGAATATTAAAGCCAAAAACTGGCGGGCTATACACTCTACGGTCAAGGACAATTCCATATTCTACGGGGACCTTTTTGTAACAACGAATCTGAACGTTAAAGGCACCGTTTCGGCACCTGTCGCCGATGGCAGCCTGAATGTACTAAAAGGCACTAACTTAACAGTGGTTACTCCTGAATCTCAACCGGAGCTGGAAAGCAGCAAGGGAATTGTTGCTTTTATTAATATGCGCGATACCGGGCGAAGCAGAAGACTGGCCGTGCGTAAAAAAGTACCACAAGCGCGTAAAAAAATATCGGGACCTGATGTTAACGTTAACATTACTATAGATAAGAGCGCAAAATTCAGCCTTGTTATTGACCAGGCATCGGGCGATTTTATAAGTATGCAGGGCGATGCTTATCTCAATGCATCATTTGCACCCAATGGCACAATTGGCTTAAACGGAAATTACGAACTGCACCAGGGTGTCTACCAGTTAAACTATAACTTCGTTAAACGTAAATTTCTCATAAAAGATGGCAGTAACATCACCTTTGCAGGAGACCCTTTAACGGGCGCGAACCTTGATATAACAGCGGCATACGAAACAATGGCCCCGCCATATGACCTCGTGCAAAGGCAGGTAGACCAATCGCAATTAAACTATTATAAACAAAGGCTGCCATTTGAAGTAGAATTGTACCTGAAAGGTAAAATACTAAAGCCATCCATTTCCTTCGACATAAAATTGCCGGAAAATAAAGTGTACCCCTTAAATACGGAACAGATCGACCTCATACAAAGTAAACTCGGCCAGGTAAGAACCGACACATCGGAACTCAATAAACAGGTGTTTGCTATGCTGATCCTTAACCGCTTTGTAGCCGATGACCCGTTCAGTTCCGGCGCTTCTTCAAGTGCTGCATTTACCGCCATGCAGAGTGCGAGTACGTTTATTGGAGAGCAACTGAATAAAGCCGCGGGCCATTTTGTAAAAGGTGTAGATTTCAGCGTCGACCTTGCTACTACCGAGGACTACACGACTGGTGATATGCGCCAGCGCACAGATCTCAACCTTGCAGCTTCCAAACAGCTGATGAACGACCGTCTGAAGCTCACGATAGGGAATGATTTTGAATTAAGCGGGCAACAAAGCAGCAACCAGCAAAGCAGCTATGTACCCACCAACCTTGCAGCTGATTATCTGCTTTCAGCTGATGGGAAGTATTCGCTCAAAGCATACAGGCGTGCATATGACGAAGGTGTATTACAGGGCTATGTAACAGAGACCGGCCTTAATTTCATTGTAAACCTTGAATACAATAAATTCAAAAATATACTGAAGAACAATAAAAGGCAAAAGCAGGCGAGTAAAAACGATACGTTAAAATCAAATTGAAAACGACCAGGGAAATGAAAAATATTGCCGTCATAAATACACTGATACTGGCCTGCTTTGCTTTACTTATTGCAAGTTGCAGCAACACCAGGCATCTGCCTGCCGGCGAGCGTTTATATACAGGCAATAAGGTTACCATTAAGGACAATTATCCTAAAAAAAAGGAAAAGAAAATATTGGTCCACGACCTCAGTAACCTGGTAAGGCCAAAACCCAACACAACGTTTCTGGGTATGCGGCTAAAGCTGCGCTTGTACACCGCCGCAGGCGATACAAAAAAGAAAAAAGGCATCAGGCAATGGATGCGGAACAAAGTGGGCGAACCACCGGTATTGGCAAGTAGCATCCATCTGCCACCCAATAAGGAACTCATGCTGAACTACCTCATGAAC
>CANCOG010000586.1 GCA_947379685.1 Flavipsychrobacter stenotrophus
AAAACCAATTTATCATTCCTCTATCAGTTACGCAAATTGAACGTAGGCCTTATGGATTTCAGCCAGAAGGCGAAAGATCTGTTTGTTTGCGATATTGCCAGCCTGCAGTCAGATATGGGTGCACGGTTTGTATTTGACCCTAAAATGTACGTGAATGCTGACATGGTGTACAGCATTGACTTCTTACCCTATATCGCTAAAAATGTTACCAATATCATCCAGGCTGTATCCGGCACCTTTAAAAAGTGTGTTATCCTTGACCTGGACAATACAACATGGGGTGGCATCATTGGTGATGATGGAGTAGAAGGCATACAGGTAGGTTACCTGGGCCTCGGAAAAATATTTACAGAATTACAAAGCTGGGCCAAGCAACTGAAACAGCGCGGTATCATACTAGCAATATGCAGCAAGAACACCGA
Source organism: Flavipsychrobacter stenotrophus (assembly GCA_947379685.1). Classification (GTDB taxonomy): domain Bacteria; phylum Bacteroidota; class Bacteroidia; order Chitinophagales; family Chitinophagaceae; genus Flavipsychrobacter; species Flavipsychrobacter stenotropha_B. The sequence continues at coordinate 423 of CANCOG010000586.1, forward strand.
AGAGATAGCTAAGGAGCCATTCCTGAGCCATCCGGACATGGTACTTCGTTTGGAAGATATTGCTGTTTTCGTAGCTAACTGGGAAACCAAGGTCGAAAACATCAGGCACATACAGTCTATCCTTAATATTGGTTTCGATTCCATGGTGTTTATCGACGATAACCCATTCGAGCGCGAAATGGTTAAAGCCGGCATTCCGGATATCAGCGTGCCTGACTTACCTGAAGATCCTGCAGAATACCTAATTTACCTCAGGAGCCTTAACCTGTTTGAAACAGCGTCCTTTACCGAAGAAGACGAAACACGTACCAAGCAATACCAGGAAGAAGCGCAGCGTAACATGCTGCAGCAAAGTTTCACTAACGAAAACGACTTCCTGATCAGTCTCGACATGTTGTCAGAAGTTAAGTCTTTTGACGAATTCACCATTCCGCGTGTAGCACAGCTTACACAGCGTTCTAACCAGTTCAACCTGCGTACGATCCGTTATACAGAGGAAGACCTGAAGCTGATGCGTAAGGACGACAATTATTTTACGATGTCGCTGACCCTTGAAGATAAGTTCGGGAACCATGGTCTTATTGGCATCATCATACTGAAGAAGCAAGACGAAAAGACACTGTTTATAGATTCTTGGATCATGAGTTGCAGGGTATTAAAGAGGGGTATGGAAAATTTCACGCTCAATACTATTGCAGATCTTGCAGCAATGAATAATTTTGAGCGGGTTATTGGGGAGTACATACCTACAAAAAAGAATGGCATCGTAAAGGACCATTATCAAAACCTCGGTTTTGAAGCCGATGGTGACAAATGGGTACTAGACATTGCAAAATTTGAAAAACATAACACATTCATAAAAAACAAAAACTAATTATGGAGTTTGACGAAATCCTGAAGCAGGTAAACCGGATCTTTATTGACATTATGGATAATGAAGACATAAAGCTGACACCAGAATCAACTGCAAAAGACGGAAAAATTGAAGAGTGGGATTCACTGAATAACATACAGGTAACTGTGGCTGTTGAACGTTTCTTTAAAGTCCGTTTCAACAATGCCGAAATGAATGCCTGGACTAACGTGGGCGACATGTGCAGGGCCATTGAAACACGCCTCAAGGGGTAATTACATATGAAAGAAGGAGAAAAATACGTTCATAAATTTATAGTGACCGATGAAACCTATCAGGGTTTCATCGGTGCTTTTAATGACCGCAACCCATTACATACCGATGAAGCTTTTGCCATGAGCAAGGGTTTTAAGGGCAAGGTAATGCATGGCAATATCCTGAATGGGTTTATTTCCTACTTCGTTGGCGAATGCCTGCCGGTAAAAAATGTTGCGATACAACTCCAGTCCATCACCTACGTGTTGCCTGTGTACCTTCATGACGAACTGGAATTTACTGCGGAAATAAAAGAGTATTTCGATTCAGTTTATGCCTATTGCTTCAGCTATTATTTCAAAAACAAGGATGGCAAGAAAGTGGCAAAGGGCGATTTTCAAATAGGATTATTGGTATGAACATTATAGTTACAGGTGGGTCTTCGGGCCTTGGAGCATCGATAGTAAGGGGATTAGCTGCCCAGGATGGGAACATGGTTTATTTCACCTATTCCAGTTCAGTTGATGCTGCCCGCGAACTGGAAGCGCAATATCCGAATGCAAAAGCAATTCACTGCAATTTTGCCGACGAAGCTTCGATTCAGGCGCTGCTTAATGAAATTCCCACATTGCAACCTGATGTGCTCATCAATAATGCAAATGGAGGCATCCATAAAGATCATTTTTACAGAACAAACCCTGAGGTTTTCCTGAAAGGTTTTGAACTGAACGTAATGCCTACCCTGCGCATTACTCAGGAAGCCATAAAGGTGTTCCGGAAGAAGAAATTCGGAAAGATCATCAACATTATCACATCAGCTGTTATCAACAAGCCTCCTGCCGGTTGGGCTGAATACGTTGCCAACAAAGCTTATCTGCTGGCTATGAGCAAGGTTTGGGCTACGGAGTGTATCAAGTTCAACATAACTTCTAACAGTATTTCTCCGGGCTTCATGCAAACTAAGCTGACCAGCGATACAGACGACCGCATTATAGAATCGATGATAGAAGGGCACCCTCTACGGAAATTACTCACTACCGATGAGGTTGCCGATGCTGTTATGTTCTACGTAAAGGCATCTCAACAGATCAACGGTACCAACCTGGTGATCAACGCAGGAATGGACCTTGTGGGTTAAGGATTCTTTTTGACAATTTATTTTTGGGCGACTACCGTCGCTCCTTTGTTCAAGGCCATTCGGACTTGGCATACAATTGAATAGCCGGAGGATTTGCCCCCGGCTATTTTTATTGAACCCTTATCGGGTTCGCGGCTGGCAAGAACTATACTCTGCGAACAGCGGAGTTTTATGCAATGTGTTAGCTCTGCTCTGTGCTCCTAATTTATTCACTTTATGCCTAACATCGTGCCCGCTGTGAATACCTTTGTGTCCTTTGTGTTACAACTTATTACACGAGGCTGCATGCACACCCAAAAACCTATTTTCCCCTGCCTACCACAAGTACTTTTAAAGACCCCTCTACCAGGCCCGGCCTGCCATGGGCGCTTGTATCAGTAGTCGCAGCCACATCGGCAGCAGGAAGGTAGAGAATGTGATTTTTTTCGTTGAGGGCAATTGTCCTTGCAGTTTTGGCAGTAGCAAGTGTTTGCACCACTTTATATTTGTCGGCTGGTAGTTCACTTACAATTGTGAGCGTACCTGAACCATTGGAAGAGAATATTCGCTTCTGTTCAGCATCAAAAACGACACCATCGCAGCCATCGCCGATTGGCAATTCTGCAACTATCTTGCCATTAGCCGCATTCATTACCTCCAGCAATTTATTATCGCAACCCGCGAAAAGGCGCTTAGCTTTTACGTCCATAGCCAGACCTGTTGGCCCCTTACCCTTTTTCAAAGGCCAGTGCGAAACCACTTCATTCCTGGTGGTATTGATTGCAATGATCTCATTCTTATCTTCAATATTCACGAACAGCTGACCCGCACCATCGCTTACCGCGGCCTCAGGCTTGCCGCCCACTTTTATCGTGGCTACTACCCTATTGGCCGCAGTGTCAATAACGGAAATATCCT
>CANCOG010000587.1 GCA_947379685.1 Flavipsychrobacter stenotrophus
CACTCGCTGCTTTCGTTCGTCGTAATATGGTTGGTTTAAAGGGTGCGCCATTGCAGCAACCAATTTCCAGCCAGCGTCCCTTGGCAACTGTGTATCTGTATCAAGAGTTATGATGTATTTTATTTGAACCAGTGCATCAAGGTTACCTGTTATAACTGAAAACGCACCCTTATGCGCGTCCCTTAAAAGCGCATTCAATGCAGCAAGTTTGCCCCGTTTGCGTTCATAGCCCATCCATACTTTTTCAGATGGATTCCACTTTCGCGGCCGGTGAAACAGGTAAAAAGTACTACCAACCAAACTGTACTTTATGTTGAGTTCCTTAATCCGTTCCTGTACCAAATCTACCAATTCCTGATCCCCTGGAAGTGTTTCACTGCCTGCATCTTTAAAATCTGTCAACAGCCCGAAGTATAAGTTTTGGTGCCTGTTTGCCAGGAACCGGATCTCCAGAGACTCAACCAGTTCTTCAATTTGCTGATTGTTGCTGAGCATTGAAGGCACAATTACAAGGGTTTTGAATTCCTGAGGAATGCTATCCGCGAAATCCATTCTAGGAAGTAAAATGGGTTCCACCAAGATGGTTGAAAACCAATTGACCATTTCCATAGCAAATTGACTCACAGAAAGCGAGGCAACCACTAAACCAAATGCCACGATCCAGATATTTGATCCCGTGGCAATTTCCATGGCAAGCAAACCACCACCAATCATTAATATTATCAAGGCTGTAGTCCCGAGATGAAATAACAGCGGATGCCGGAAGGCAGTTTTTTTGAGTTGGTCAAAAAAAGGCAATTTTTGACCTGCCAGAGCCTCTGTTTGCACTAAGCCATCTCCAACCAGGTAGTACCCAACATGTAGCATGCGCTTGTCACTGGGTTGCTTCGCCGCATTCGCATTTGCAAGATTGACGGCTATGCTGGCAACTTCATGTTCTGAAAGCTTACTATTTTTTGCAATTTTTTCCACCACATGGCGGTAATGGTCGCGGGTGGCAAAATCCATCTTAATATAGATCCCGCTGGTCTCAATACGTAAAGTCTTTTCTACAATACTCAATTGTTCCACAAATTCCTTCCACTCTATGGCACTTAGCAATCTGAGACTTCCAATGGAGTTACTGATTGAAACCTGATCAGCCGCTTGCTTCTGATTTTCCTGGTTAATCAACTCGTTGCTATCGAGTCCTGTTTCAGACAAACGCTGCTCCATCCAGGTAAGGGGCAAGGTAAGACCCGGCCCCTTCCATATCAATTGCCTCACAAGTTCGGCAACAAACGAACTTTCCATTGGAGGTGCCGACCTGGCCATATCAGCTATAACAAGAATAAGATCCTTGGGGTCCTTTTCGGCCGTTTCCAAAATTTGGGTGGCCCAATAATTCGCAAGATTCTGATTTACTTTATCTATTGCAATACGAACGGCTACCCTACGCAAATTTTCGATCAACGCCAGCCGGAGCATGATGGGAATTGCCCACAGTTCACCCAGCTGCAGGTAAGTTACTTCCTGGTAAGCGCCTATGAATCGGCTCAGACTCTCCAGATCTATGCGACCGTCACTGTGTGAAATAATCTCAAGGGCAATATCATATACCCTGGGCAAGCCCTCCGATACACTATCAATTAGCCTCGGCAACCCTTCGCTATAGCCCTTTGGCAGGTGCCTTTTACCGATATGAATATGGTCTTCAATCAGGTAAAAATTGTCAAGCAGCCATTCGCTGGCGGGTGTAATAAGTTGGTTTTCATTGATGGCTTCTACAAGCAGGTTGCGTACCTCAACCAGTATTTTTTCGTTATTGGCCAGCCGCTTGAGTAATCGCTCCTGATCTTTGCTTGTTTTGGCATTGTGAGCACCTGCCAAAACCCGGCCGTGTTGCTCCAGCTGGTCAATATTAAAAAGCTCCGAACGAAAGGGTTGCTCGTTCTTTGCGTATTTCTTTACAAGATCATTTTCCTGAAAATGCACCCTGAGGCGCGACAACAAATCATGAACATTGATGTTTTTTACCTGTATCAAACGATTCTTTTAGAATCAGCCCTAAAAAAATCATTCCAGCTTCCAAAACCAAAAGGAAATAACCGGTTTTGAACCATAATTAGTCCACCCTGCAACGCATTAAATTTATTTAAAAATTATGCGTAGAATTTATGAAGGTGATTGATTTACCTAATTTTTACGGGCATTTTTCAGCAACTCAATTTCCTTTTGCAAATTGGCCAGAGTTGCTTGTATAGATATTAGAATTTCTGCATCCTTCCTGCCAGGACTTTGCACCTCGGGTGTCTTTCCTTCAATTTCCTCATCTTCTCCCTGCATCTCATCTACCTCTTTTTGTATTTCCTCAATATCTCCTTCCAGCTCTTCGATATCTTCGCCCAGTTCTTCAATATCCTCTCCTAATTCTTCAATATCTTCACCCAACTCTTCAATATCTTCCCCCAGTTCTTCGATATCCTCTCCCAATTCTTCGATGTCTTCCTGGATGATCTCTATATTCTGATTATTCATATTTATAGACATCTGTATAAATATAGACAGGTAAATTGCTTCCAGAGATACGATAGTGGTCAGAAATAACAACATCCGCTCAAAACTGACTATGCCTAATGATGGAAGCGCAAACGAGATCACAAACAGGACAGTGTGCAACAATACAGAAGTAGTCGACCCGACCCACTTTGTAATATTGGCTGCTCCTTGCTCCATTATAATCTTTTGCCGCTCCTTTATGCTCATTTAGTTGAAAGTTTTAGGGATGATTTGAAGAGGCATGGCCCGCCCATGCAACTGGCGGCAAAAGTAGAGTAAGAATCTTAAACCAAAATCTTAAACCTTTGTCAAGTCTTTTGTATTCCGAAACAAGGGGCTGACTTGAAGTAGCCATAAACTACTTTCTCTTAAAACATAAACGATCCTTTTCATTAGCCATTATCAGGTCTTTGGCATAAACGAACCAGAGGGTGTCTGGCCCCCAAATTTCCTCGCTCGAATGGTCGTCAATATCACCATCGAAGGAATAATAAAAAACAGAAATATCACCGTCGTCATGGATTTTCCATTTACCACCTGCTGAATTGAAAAATGGATTTGAGGGTGTAAAAGTTATTGTATTGTCTATATTTAAACGAAGCGTGAGGTTGGCATAATCGTTTAGATTGTAGCCGTGAAATCGGGAGCTATCAATTACCAGTTGAAAATCGCCGGCAACTTCTTTTTCCCTTTCAGCATCAGTGGCGGTTTTTCCTGAAACCTCCCAAATGATAAGAACAATGAAGATCAATAACGCACCAGAAATCGAATGCAAAATATACCTTATTACCTTGCCCCTGGTCCTGAAAGCCAGCCCGATAAAAAAAGTAAACAAGCACAAAATGCCAAAAAAGAAAACAACATCACCTGCGCCAATCATAATTATATTATTACAAAAACAAATTGAACAACAGTTCCTTTCCATTTTGAGCAGGAATCAGATTTCCGTCACAGTTCTACTCTTAACTACAACCTATTTTACCTCAATTTTTTCTCCGTAAAAGCTCGCTTGCTTGTTATTAATGAG
>CANCOG010000588.1 GCA_947379685.1 Flavipsychrobacter stenotrophus
ATTGGGCGGTTGTAAAGTGCAGCCGCCCAATAAGCACTGCTCGCCGTTATCTAGCACAATTCGTTTCCTTAATTGGTGACAGGTGTACTTTTATGCACACAACGTTTAGACTTCATCTATTCCTGCCAGTCACCACGCCTCATTTCCTTCTTGGCTCCTTCCCGTTTCTTACTTTCCAGGCGCCGTTCCTTTGCTGCTTTTGATGGTTTGGTTGGTTTGCGCTTCTTAGGTTGAATAAGACTCTTGGTTACGAGCTCTTCCATTTTTGATCTGGCAATTTGCTTATTTTCAAGCTGCGAGCGTGTTTCACTGCTCTTTACATGTAGCAGGCCATCTTTATTGATCTTCTTTGCAAGCTTTGTACTTATCAGTTCTTTTTCTTCTTCACTGAATACAGCCGATTCCGCCACATGCCAGCAAGCTTCCGCCATGGTTTCCACCTTGTTCACATTCTGACCACCGCTGCCTCCGCTACGGGCGGTCTTAAAAAATATTTCATGACTAAAATCTTTCACACAACAAAGGTAATTAAGAAACATTAACAAAAAACTTCAATAATGTTGTTCACTCTCGTTGATACTGTTATAATATTGCAAAACCCTAAAAGATTCGTTGTTGGGCACTGCTACACTGGTTTTATGTTACCCGTTTGTTAGTGTCCATTAATTGTGTCTGAGTTTGACTATTTTTATCCCGAGTAAATTATGTCTAGCCTGAGTTCCATATATAAAACAACCATCATCACCGCTATCAGGCAGGAGACAACAGGTGTAAAAACCTTTACTGTTGCCAATGAAGACGGGAGTGAAATTCCCTACACTTCAGGCCAGTTCATTACTTTCATTTTCAACCATCACGGTACCGATGAGCGCAGGTCATTTTCTATTTCATCTTGCCGCGAATTAAATGAACCTCTGTCCTTTACAGTAAAGCGTATTGACAACGGCTCTTATTCCCGCTTGCTGAATGACAAGGCACAGGTTGGCGATAAGTTATACCTCACAGGAGTAGCGGGGGTATTTACCCTGCCGCGAAACCCTGAATACTACCAGCAATATTTCTTCTTTGCAGCTGGAATAGGTATTACACCAGTTTTTTCATTGATAAAGGCATTATTGCATACTCAGCCAAAGGCACAGGCAGTACTTATATACAGTAATCGCTGGCAGGAAAGTGTGATATTCTTCGATGAAATCAATAAACTGGCTGAAGCCCACCCGGACAGGTTTAAAATTGAATACCTCTATAGTACCGCCCACAACCTGGTGCGGGCAAGGCTGAGTAAGGCACTGCTGCCCGTGTTGCTGAAGGAATACGGAAAGGTTCCAAAGCCCAAAATGTTGTTTTACGTGTGCGGCCCGTATAACTATATGCGTATGGTTAACCTTTCGCTCGAGGAGCAGGGTGCCGACTCAGAACAGATAAGGAAGGAAAACTTCAGACCCTTCGAGCGACCCAGGTTTACGACCGAACCACCCGATCAGCGCCTGCATAATGTAACTGTAAAATTTGATGGTAAGGAAGTCAGCTTTACCTGTCAGTACCCTGAAACGATACTAGAGGCCGCCAAGAAAAACGGTATTTCCCTACCCTATAGTTGCGAGATAGGCAGGTGCGGCAGTTGTGCGGGAAGATGCACAAAGGGCAAGGTATGGCTGTCTTACAATGAAGTGCTGATGGACATAGACCTCAAACACGGCAGCATTCTCACTTGCACCGGCCACCCGGTAGGGGGAGATATTGTTATTGAACTATAGTAGCAGGCTAATGACAAGGTTTCCAAATTCAGAATTTAATTGCGTTTTTGAGGCCGTTTCGTTTGGTAACGGATGTAGTTTCAAGACACAATTCTCGGAATATTTATACATTGCGGAACCACGTTCAAACAGAAACCCAGCCACCGGTATACACAACGCCAAATTGATGTAGTTTTATGACCTCAGTGGTTCAATAATTTTCTGATAATGGCCAAAAATACCAACCCGAACAATAAAACAACTCCACCCCAACCAGCACGTACAGCTAACCCCGTCGCTGCCGTAACTCCGTCTAAAATGCCCGGGGTGAAGATGCTGTGCCTTTTGCTGGCGATAATTGCATTTCTAACCTACTCGGGCACTTTCAACCACAGCTATGTGCTTGACGACCTCATGATCGTTCATGGCAACAACCTCGTGACGAAGGGTGTAAGCGCCATACCCGAAATACTCACCACACCGTACTTGCATGGTTACGCCTTCATGCCCAACGACGTGTACCGCCCAATATCGCTTGTTACGCTCGCAATTGAAACGCAACTGTTTGGCATTAACCCCTCGGTCAACCATGCCATGAATGTGTTATTCTTTGTGGGCTGTGTGGTGTTCCTTTTCCTGTTTCTGTACAACTTATTTGAGGGCAAAAAGACACTTGTTGCGTTCATTGCTACCCTGCTGTTCGCTGTACATCCCATCCATACCGAAGTGGTGGCTAATGTAAAAAGCCGCGATGAATTGCTGTGCTTCATGTTCGGGTTTCTGGCCTTATTCCAGTTCACGAAATATGCCAAATCTGGCAAGGTTGCTGCATTGGCAATAGGCGCATTTTGTTTTCTACTTTCACTTCTTTCAAAAGAGACCTCAATTGCCTTCCTGGCTATCATCCCGCTCATTTTCCTTACCTACCTGAATGAAGACAAAAAGAAGAGCATTCATATCATTGCCGGCTCGGTTGCTGTAGCAGTATTGTTCCTGGTATTCAGGTTTGTGGTGCTGAAACAAAACCACGCCGATGACCCGGGTTACCTGCATTTTATTGATAACCAACTGGTAAGTGCGCCCGGCTATGCCAGCCGGCTGGCAACTGCTATTTTGGTTTTGGGGAGCTACATAAAGCTCATGTTTGTGCCCTACCCGCTGATCTGTAGTTACGCTTTCAATAGTATTCCAACGGTGAGCTTTGGCAATGTCTGGGTGCTGCTCTCCCTTGCGGTATATGCCGGGTTTTTCGCATTTGCTATATTCCGTTTGGTTAATAAAGGAAAAGACCCCATAGCATTCGGTATCCTTTTCTTTATCATTACCCTGGCTATCACTTCCAATATTTTCTTCCTCATTGCCTCGGTTATGGCAGAGCGCTTCCTGTTCTTTGCTTCAGTCGGTTTTTGCCTGGTAATTGCAGTTTTGCTCGAGGCATGGGTGACAAAGAACAATCCCGATGCGGGTCAGCAATTATGGAATACAAAAATGTGGATGGTGCTGGCACCTGTTGCTATTATTCTGGCTGTATTATCAGTGAACAGAAATGCAGAATGGAAGGACAATTTCACACTGTTTACAGCCGATGTTGAGAAAGCCCCATCCAATGCGCGCCTTAATTTTTACCTGGGCAATGAAATGGGTAACAATTATGCCGATCAGGCTCCGGACCTCAATACCAAGAACCAGATCATAGATCAAAGCATCCCCTACCTGCAAAAGGCGGTGGCCGTCTACCCTCACTTTTACGACGCGCATGTTGCCCTCGGCACTGCATTTTTCAAATTAAAGCGCTTCGATTCAGCCGAACGGCACTATAAGCTGGGCCT
>CANCOG010000589.1 GCA_947379685.1 Flavipsychrobacter stenotrophus
TCACTAAGTTAAGGGTTTTATGGATTTGCAAATCCATTTCTGTTATTTGCGATATATTACCATGTTATGTCGCCCTTGAAGGGCTTACTATTTTAGCCATCATGCTTACCCAGGGCGATGCCCTGGGCTAATATATTATGCCCCTTCAGGTAGGCTGTCCAAAACGATTAAAAATATTCCCCCATTTTTGTATCGTCTAAAATCCAAAAAGCCAGGGGAATATGAGTGCACGCGAACGGGAACTTGAGTTAAAGTTAATGCATTTATCTAAAAGCAACGCATTGCTTTTGGATAAGAACAAAGTTTTATCGAACCAAGGTCGTCTATACCGTAAAAAGATAAAGGCTATTACAGAGAGCCGCGTGGTGTTACGTCAGAAGTATGGTCGGCAGACGGCTCAACTCAAAAAGGAAAAGCGCAAAGGAACGCTTTTTACATACGGCGGCGGAGCGGCGATTGCGCGCCACAAATACGATGTTCCAACGGTCAGATTATGTCTAAGCGCTTATCTGTTAAGCGGTTGCAGTTTCAGGGGCGTTGTCCGAGTGCTTGAATACCTACGTCAGTCGGCGGGCTTGGACATAGCTGAAGTGCCATGCAAAAGCAGCATAGAGAACTGGGTAAAGAAATGCGGGCACTACTTGTATGAACACCCTGACCTCTTGATTTATAGTACAGGATATGCGCTAATAATAGACGAGTGCCTAGTAATAGGGCAGGAGCGCATGCTTGTAATATTGGCGGTCAGGGAGGGAAAAGAGGGCGAAGTGGCCTTGTGCTTATCGGGTGCGCAGATTCTGCTGATGGAGGTAAAACGTTCTTGGAGTGGCGATGAAATAGCTAAACGCATCGGAAAAGTGGAAGCAAAAGTGGGTACAAAAGCGACCTATATCATAAGCGACAGCGGAGCTAACCTGATTAAGGGTATAGACGAGTACCAAGCACCCCGTGTCGGGGACTGCGGACACGAAATAGCCCGGCAAATGGAAGGTCTGTATAAAAAGGAGCCTCGGTTCGTGGGTTTCGTTGCAGCTTGCGCACAGTCCAAGTTCAAGTTGGTGATGATGCCGCAGGGCTATTTGGCCGCCCCCAGACAACGGACAATAGCGCGGTTCATGAACCTTTGGCCATTACTAAAATGGGCAAGTGGCCTGCTGCGCAATATAGAATCGTTAAGCGGCGATGATGTTATGGCCTATACATGGATAGAAGAACACAGGGAAATCATAGAAGAATTGGCTTTGGCGCTGAAAACAGCCAATGAATTGCTTGAACTACTGAAAAACAAGGGATTGTCTTATGCATCAGTAGCCAAATGCACGCAGATATGCGATGCCTTCTGTAAAAACACAATTGGACTGCCTGCAATCTGGATGGCGGGCATAAAACAATACGTGCAGTACGAGGGTAGTAAACTCACAGGAAAAGGTGCAGTATGGCATATGTCATCGGACATAATTGAGTCACTGTTCGGGCGCTACAAAGAACACAAAGCCGACAATGGGTTATATGGCGTTACTCCATTTGTGCTTGCTCTGCCAGTCTTGACAAAAGTAAACGCCAAAAAACATCAGGTCAATGTTGATTATAAAGAGTCGCTTGAAAGCACATTAATGACCGATTTAAAGCAATGGAATGTAGATCATCTAATTGAAAACCAAGTGATTAAACGAAGGAAAGTGCTAAAAACCTGAACCGAAAAATACTACAGTTTGGACAGCCTACCCAACGGGGCTAAATATACTAGCCCAGGGCATCGCCCTGGGTAGCTGTGTGGGCTATTGTTCAAAGCCCGCCGCGGCGGGTGACATATCATCCCAATTTGTAGCTATTGAATGATAAAAAAATGGAAATCCATGAAGCCCTTAGCCTAAGAACTTTGCACTTTGGGGTTCAATTTGCCACTCACGAAATAAAATTAACTTTGGTATTCTAAATACTCCATAAGATTTTCTTTACTTTACTTGAGATTTAAAAAATCCTGTAATCTGGCACGAATATGAGAATTTGGGCTTTCCCCTCCATTTATCCCTTCCCCACACCTGGACTAACCTATAATGGTATTTTTGCCCATAGGCAATATAAGGGATTAATAGAGAATGGCGCCGAACTACAGGTTATTTATCCGGTATTCTGGCATCCGCCTTATCCGCTTTCCGTCCTTCATCATGAGTGGGATACTGCCCAAAAAACTGGTTTTCCATTGGAAAGAGAATATGACGGTATAAAGATTTATCATCCACGCATGCCCAATATAAAACCCAACAGGTTTGTAAAAAAAGACAAGTCGGAAAGGTTTGTAGATACTGTAGTGAAATTTTTTAGCGATAAGAATATTCAATTGCATCGGGATACCGACATTTTTTATTCTCAATGGCTGCCTAATTCATATAATGTACAGAAAGCAGCGCAGTTATTTGGTGTGAGGTCGGCAATAATTGCTATCGGTGATGACATTGCACTTTGGCCTCATGCCAGCAATACCCATATGCAAATGTTCAGGCAAACATGGGAGGAGGCCGATATGCGCTTTGCCTTTGCCGATTACCTGGGACATGAAGCAAATAAAATAATAGGTAAAGACCTTCCCTTTGATGTGGTAAGGTCGGCTGTGAATTCTGATTTTTTTAAACCGGCTTCAGAAGCAGAAAAAAAGGAACTAAAGAAGCAATACAAAATACCCGAAGACCGGCTGGTAATATTAAATATAGGTACGGCTTCAAAAAGGAAAGGATGGATTGAACTATTTGATGCATTGATAGAATTGAAAAAGACAAATTCCCCGTTCCACTTGGTTGCAGTGCATACCTGGAAGCCTGAGTTTGATTTTGCTGAAGAGATCAGCAAACGGGGTTTGCAGGACTATTTCCTTGATTTAGGCGAGGTGCCTCCAGGTGCATTGGACAAGATTTACCAAATGGCCGATATTTTTTGCCTGCCCTCACATGCCGAAGGTATGGCCAATGTGGTTATTGAAGCTATGTCATGCGGATTGCCGGTAATTACAACCTCAGTTGGCGGCCACCGGGAATTAGTGGCGAATGAACAAAACGGACTATTAATTCCTCCTCATAGTGCGGGGCATATTGCTGATGCATTAGGCAGGCTTATTGATAATGCTGAACTGCGTAACAAACTGGGTAAAAATGCCCATGAATTCATCCTTACTGAGTGGGGTAGTGCTGCCAAATGCACAAAAGTGTTGTATTCAAAACTTACTGGATTATCAAGAATGTGATTATTCTAAAATGTAATTAAATAATAATATTCAATACGGCTAACATTAAATAAGATTTTTTATTTAAGCGCAGTTTAGAAATTATTTATAAATACTAGACAAAATACATTCGTAATCATACTATTTTATCTAAAATATTAAACAAATTTCTTTCTTTCTTTTTGATTTCCCAATAATTTCCCTTACATTGTACTCTTAATGATCTGATAACAATAGGAAAAAAATACGTTCTTTTAGAAAATGGAAACTAGTATTCCCATTCATGCCAGTGGAATTTTAAAAAACCTTAATGATTTCGCAACCCGGGTTTTTGGAAT
>CANCOG010000590.1 GCA_947379685.1 Flavipsychrobacter stenotrophus
CAGCCCCTCCAACGGTATGTGACATCCTTGCCCCCATTGCGGCACCTTCAAAAGCGAACACAACAAAAAATATTATGCCCAATCGAATGCTCCAAAGGTATGCGGAAGGCAAATCCACAATGTCATTTCGAAAGAATAAGACCCCGACATATGCTGTATACAAGGTTACCAGCGTTGCCGCTAACCCCATCATCTGAAAGAGGTATAAATAAACGCGGCTGCTATTGTTAAAGTGTGATAGCTGCCCCCTACCCGCCTGAAGTGAAATATAGATAATTTCAAAACCCAACAAAACGATTATCGCCCAATTGAACAGCGTAATATTGAACGACGGCAAGTAATGACAATACCATGCCATTGACCAGGAATAAACCATTATCGAAAACACAAATTTAAAGGGCTTGTTCCAGGCATTTACCCCCGATATTTCAGCTGTCGATATTTTGGTAAGCAGCAAAAAAACAATTGCTAACGCAAAGCAGACTAAACCAAAGTAAAATAGTGGCTCGTTTCTGTATTTTAATTGTTCGATAAAGTTCATAATAGTTTAGGTTGCCGACAAAGGTCTAAAAACAACCAATAAAAAACCCGATAAAGAAAAAATCCTTATCGGGTGATTATCCACCTTCGGCGGTTGAAGGCGGAGAGAGAGGGATTCTCCGAAGGGATGCATTCGCAGACCCCCCGGACCTATTACAGTCAACAGTTTTTCCCGAAGGGATCCCTTTGGGACAAGACTGCCGTAATCGACCGCTCTGCCATCAATATAAACCTATGCTTTTGAGAAAATTATACCCTTCAATCGTTTTAAAGAATTGCTCCCTTTTGAATGCCTCAGAACGGCTTTCAAAAATTTCACTGTAAATCAACTTATAAGGCCGGTAGGGTTTTGAAGATCGAACCTTCCCTGCATTGTGATTCGAGAGCCGTATGGTCAAATCTTCACAACTTCCAATGTACCGCCGGTTGTGAGTCGTACTTTTCAATATGTATACATAGAATGGCATAAAATCAAAAAAACCGCCGGAATACCGGCGGTTAAGTGCGGAGAGAGAGGGATTCGAACCCCCGGACCTATTACAGTCAACAGTTTTCAAGACTGCCGCAATCGACCGCTCTGCCATCTCTCCGAGGTCAAAATTAGATTATCCAGTTGACTTTCAAAACTTTTTTCAAAAAAAAACCACATATTTCTCGATTCCATGTTAATTTCAGATTAAGGTTGTATGATTTAATATAAATTTTCGGTCATAGCCAGGCACTATTTCATAGTTTTTCCTGCAATATTCAACATGTAATTTATTTCAACTACAACAGCATTTTCGCGCTGATTGGATTGTATTGAGCGTTAAAGAAATTACAAAAGCACCGAAATGCGTTAATCTGCCAATCCCTGCCACGTGAGCGAACGTATATACTCCTAAATTTGACTTAATGATCAGCACAATCAAAAGAGCATTTCTTGTATTACTGCAACTGGCAGGACTTTCTGCTTTCGCCCAGCACGACAATTTCCAAAACTCAAAAACCTTTCAGCAAATGAACGATCAGGCAAAAGAAAAGAAACACGGCCTCGATACCGCAACATTTGGCGCAGGGTGTTATTGGTGCACGGAGGCACAATTCCAGCAATTGAAGGGTGTAGAGAAAGTGGAATCGGGATTCAGTGGAGGCAATGTGGAAAATCCTTCATATAAAGAGGTGTGTGGTGGCTCAACCGGCCACGCCGAAGTATGCAATATTTATTATGATCCGTCTGTCATTTCATTTGACGAATTGCTCGCTGCTTTCTGGACTTGCCACGACCCCACCCAACTTAACCGCCAGGGGAATGACGTAGGCACCCAGTATAGGTCGGCCATTTTCTTTCATGATGCGCACCAAAAGGCCAAGGCTGAGGAATATAAAAAGAAGCTCAATGACGAAAAAGTATTTGATAAACCTGTGGTTACAGAAATAGCGCCATTTACAGCCTTTTACAAAGCCGAAGACTACCATCAAAACTATTACAACTCAAATGCCGACCAACCATATTGTTCATTTGTGGTCCGCCCTAAAGTGGAGAAATTTCAAAAGGTATTTAAAGGGAAGTTGAAAACGAAATAATGCAAGGCAGGATGCTCGATGGAACTTGTTGGAAATTCACTTTGATTTTCCCTGCTTTACTTACACATACCCTCAATCATGGAAATCAGCTGTTCATAGTCCTCAGCCGATTTAGACAGGAATGCATCTGCGCCACATGCCCTTGCTATCTCTTCCACGTCATCTTTTTGCGACAGCATAATTATAGGAATCGATTTGTACCTCGACTCTGCCTTAAGCATTTTAATGGCATTGGCTCCTGTAATACCAGGCATATCATGGTCCATTATAATAATATCTGGGCCGCAATGGCCCACGATAGTGAAAATACTCACAGCTGTATGGCTGGTAATAATTTCGTACCCCATTTTTTTAAGCTTCAGGGTCGCTATGCGGAGAAATATCTCCTCGTCATCAATTATAAGTATCCTGATACTTCGGTCCATGGTTGTGAGTTTATTGTGCCGGATGTCAAAAATAAGGGTAAATGTCAGGTTCATGCACATTAAAACAGAATTCCCTGAAAATTAATTGATAACGCATCATCCTGCATTTTGCAAAGTGCTGTTCATCTTTTAAATTCAAAGCTCAAAAAACACAATTTTACAGCCACCCAATTATTGGTTTTCAAAATAGCCTTATTGCACTGTGATTCTAATTTGCATTACCTTTGTCGCTCCTAAATCAACCTGCTTTATGACCGTTACCAACTTCCAGCTTCATTTTGATGAAAAAATAGATAATGACGTTACTATTGAGCCAAAGGACTGGATGCCGGAGGACTACAGAAAAACGCTGATCAGGCAAATATCACAACATGCACACAGCGAAATTGTAGGTATGCTACCAGAAGGGAACTGGATCAGCCGCGCTCCCACCCTGCGCCGCAAGGCAGTTTTATTGGCAAAGGTGCAAGACGAGGCCGGACATGGTTTATACCTGTACAGCGCTGCAGAAACATTAGGAATAAGCCGCGACGAAATGTATGAGCAATTACATTCCGGAAAGGCGAAGTATTCATCTATATTTAACTACCCTACCCTTACCTGGGCCGATATGGGCGCTGTGGGCTGGCTGGTAGATGGCGCAGCTATTATGAACCAGGTACCACTTTGCCGCACGTCCTACGGGCCATATGCACGGGCCATGGTGCGTGTATGTAAGGAAGAGAGCTTTCACCAAAGGCAGGGATTTGAAATAATGCTTACCCTGAGCAAGGGTACCGAGATACAGAAAAAAATGGCACAGGATGCGTTTAACCGCTGGTGGTGGCCATCGCTTATGATGTTTGGCCCACCAGATGCAGAAAGTCCGCATACCGCACAAAGTGTACGGTGGCGTATAAAACGCCTTACCAATGATGAACTAAGGCAGAAGTTTGTAGACGTTACCGTAGAGCAGGCCAAAGTTTTAGGCCTTGATATGCCTGATAAAGACATTAAGTGGAATGAGGAACGCGGAC
>CANCOG010000591.1 GCA_947379685.1 Flavipsychrobacter stenotrophus
TACGGCGGCCTCAGCGGCTTCCCGAAAAGGAGTGAAAGCATTTACGATACGTTTGGCGTAGGGCATTCGTCTACTTCTATCTCGGCTGCGCTGGGAATGGCAATTGCCTCAAAATATAAGAATGAACACCATAGAAGGCATATCGCAGTAATTGGCGATGGTGCCATGACGGCTGGCTTGCCTTTCGAGGCGCTCAACCATGCTGGCGTTAGCGGCGCCAACCTGTTGGTTATCCTTAATGATAACAACATGTCCATCGACCCCAACGTCGGGGCCTTGAAAGAATACCTGACAGATATTACCACTTCACATCATTACAACAAGTTCCGTGATGATGTATGGAAAATGCTGGGTATGCTGCCCACGAAGGATTTCCAGAAACTGGCCTCAAAAGTTGAGGCAGGATTGAAAGGTGTTTTGTCGAAGAGCAGTAACCTGTTTGAAGCGCTTGGATTCCGGTATTTCGGACCAGTTGACGGACATAATATCATGAAACTTTCTGAGACCCTTAAGGGCCTGAAAGACATACCTGGCCCTAAGCTGCTGCATATAAAAACGGTAAAGGGCAAGGGCTACGGACTGGCTGAAAAAGACCAGACCTTGTGGCACGCTCCCGGTACATTCGACAAGATCACCGGTAAGATCAATAAAAAGATTCCCCTGGCTCCCGAGCCTCCAAAATATCAGGATGTTTTTGGCCACACCCTTGTGGAGCTTGCGGAAAAGAATAAAGCCATCATGGGAATTACTCCTGCCATGCCATCGGGTTGTTCGCTTAAGTTCATGATGGATCAAATGCCCGATCGTGCAATTGATGTGGGCATAGCTGAGCAGCATGCGGTAACGCTGAGTGCCGGTTTGGCTACTCAGGGCATAAAGGTGTTCTGTAATATTTATAGTTCTTTCATGCAACGGGCCTATGACATGGTCATCCATGACGTAGCCATCCAGAAATTACCGGTTGTTTTCTGCCTTGATAGGGCAGGGCTGGTAGGCGATGACGGTCCTACACACCATGGCGCCTATGACATAGCGTTTATGCGCTGCATTCCTAATATGATTGTAGCTGCGCCAATGAACGAAGCTGAACTGCGTAACCTCATGTATACCGCTCAGCTCCCCGAACTTGATGCACCAATTGTGATCAGGTACCCGCGCGGACAAGGTGTAATGCCTCAGTGGCGTACGCCAATGGAAGCAATTGAGATTGGTACCGGCAGAAAAATTTGCGATGGTCAGGATGTGGCTATACTTACGATCGGGCACCCCGGTAATTTCGCGGTTTCTGCCTGCAAGATGCTGGTAGAGGACGAATTGTTCCCTGCACATTACGATATGCGTTTCGTGAAGCCGCTTGATGAACCAATGCTACATGAGATTGCACAGCGATACCATAAGATCATTACTGTTGAAGACGGCACTGTAGTAGGTGGTTTTGGCAGCGCGATCCTTGAGTTTGTGGCTGCGCATGGTTATACACCAGAGGTAAAGATGCTGGGTATTCCAGATCGCATTGTGGAACATGGCAAGCCAGAGGAGTTACATAATGAATGTGGTTACGATGCAAAGGCAATTGCTAATGCAGTACGGGAAATGGTTGATGTAAGCAGTGCGGTACATTAGATCAGATGCGGTTCAAATATTTATTTTATTCGCGAGATGGCCGGAATTAGTTCGGGGGGTTAAATATTTATGAATTTCCAGGGAGATTTAGCTTGTAGCATGCGCTGACCGTTAGCCGTAAAATCAGTTGCCAAAACTTTCGCTACATTTGTGTGAGTACTCTAAAATGAATGTAGTAAATTATGTTTCAATCAGAATGGTTTGATGAAAAGCTGTATGCAGAGGAAGAGAAGGTTCACCCCTCGCCTGTTTTTAAATCTCAAATCGATAATGATAGCATTGAAAAAGTGCTTTTCTGCCATTGGGAAGAACACTGCCTGGAATGTGCTCCACCACTATGTTATGGCAATTGTCCCGTATACCTGGAGCGCGGTGATAAGAAATGCAGGAAAGTGTATTATGGAATAGGCAGAAATAAGAATTTTAGCGGTCTTTTCCCTTATGGTGCAGATATGAGGTTCCGTAAGTGGGCTAAATTAACAGCTCAGTTATATCACGTAGGTTTAGACCTCAAAAAGGCAAATCATTACGATCATCTCAATGTAGTTGCGGTGAATCAGGTGAATCTGCTCGCCGGTGCTTTTCATTTTATTGACAAGACCAGAAAGCTCAATGGAGGGCTTAATTTTTACCGGCACAAACTGTTGGATAAACTCAATGCCGACCCTTCAGTGAAGTTCGACGATTTTCTGATCGAATGTTATTCTTTTGAAACCAAACCATTTCGGTTACAAATAAAAACGAACAGGTACTCCGAAGATCATTTCCGGAGTTCAGTAACGATCCACCCAGGTAATAATATGGTCAGGATCCCTGTTAAGAGTTTTAAATACACCAATGACACTCCGGTTGGCTCAATTGTAATTAATCCTGAAAATGATATTGAGGCCAGGTTGGTATTTACATGGCTCGATTTCGTTAAGTATAAAACCAAGGTTGTTGAAAAGGGAGTACCATTAAAACCTGCTGATAAAGTAAAGTGTGTTGCATGGGATCTGGACAATACTATGTGGAAGGGTGTGTTTATTGAAAGTACTCCCGGTAGCCTGGTGGTTAACCCCGATGCACTCGAGGCCATCAAGAAATTTGATGAACGCGGCGTTTTACAAACTGTAGTGAGTAAGAACACGCACGACGAAGTTTGGCCATTCATTCAATCTCTTGGGCTCGATCAATACTTCTTGTATCCCGCAATTAATTGGGGCCAAAAAAGCGAGAATTTAAAGAAGATCGCTGATCTGCTTAATATAAATATTGACACATTTGCGTTGATCGATGATGCTCCGTTCGAAAGACAGGAAGTTGCTCAGGCGCTGTCCCAGGTGAGGATATACAATGACACGGAAATAAAGGACATTATTACCTACCCAGAATTTGACTTCCCGATAACAGAGGAAAGCAAGAACAGGCGTTCGTATTACATGGTGGAACAGAAGAGAGGGCAGATCGCAGAGAGCTTTGCGGGCGACTACAATGCCTTCCTGAAGAGCTGTATGATGGCCGTTACGTTGTTTACACCTAAGGAAGCCGGACACGTTCAGCGTTGTTTTGAACTGATTCAGCGTACAAACCAGTTGAATTTGTCTTCAAGGAAGTATGATCAGGCTAAATTTGACCAAATAATGGCCGATGATAAATATCTGAAATATGCGCTTGACGTTGAAGATCAATTCGGCTCGTATGGTATAGTCGGTTTCTGCATAGTTGAAAAAGGAGAGGACAGCAATAAAATTCTTGATTTTGTGATATCCTGCCGTGTTGCCCAGAAAATGATAGAAGATGCCTTCGTTACCTGGTTGAGTAAAAGTATGCGTGCGGAAGGTAAGATGTATCTGCTTGCAGACTATGTAAAAACGAACAGAAATGCAAAAATACTATCTGTGTTTGAAGCTATTAAGTTTGAAAAGGAAGACTTGG
>CANCOG010000592.1 GCA_947379685.1 Flavipsychrobacter stenotrophus
TTTGCTCCGGCAAGTATAAATTCCGCCATAACGACCTTAACGACCTTCAGGAAAAACTATTGCGCTATCGCGATGTTGGCTCTGTAATTGTGGTGGTAGAGTCTGTCTATTCCATGGATGGCGATATGGCCCCCCTAACCGAAATGGCACAGCTTTGCCTGGCCAGCGATGCACAACTGATCGTAGATGAAGCCCATGCCACCGGCATCTTCGGCCCCCATGGCGAAGGGCTGGTTTGTGCACTAGGTCTCGAAGACCAGGTTTTTGCACGTATCCATACCTTTGGCAAGGCGCTGGGCTGCCATGGCGCTGCTATTGTGGGTTCTTCAACCCTGAAGCAATACCTTATCAATTTTTCACGGTCCTTTATTTACACTACCGCACTGCCGCAACATTCCGTGCAGGCAATAGATTGCGCATACAACTACTTATCGGCGCCTCACTTCACCAATCAGCCCCTGCACGATAACATCAGCTACTTCCGGCAACAAATCAAATTAAAAGGCATCACAGGCTGGGCCGAAAGCAACAGCCCCATTCAGGTGCGCATAGCAGGTAGTAATGAACAAGCCCTCTCACTTGCCACCCAAATGCGTGAAGGTGGCTTGCAGGTGAAAGCCATCCTCAGCCCGACGGTCCCCGGCGGCAGTGAGCGAGTAAGGGTTTGTTTGCATTCGTTTAATACCTCGTTCGAAATAGATAGGTTGTTGGGGGTTTAGTGATTGGCTGTTTTCGGCAGAAGCGAGACGCTTAGATCATTGATGCTGCAAAATGGAGGGGTAATTATTGGGGTTTTTTCACCAAGGTAAAATAGTGTAGAAAATGGATAAATTAAATAACTTAGAACTTGATATGTTCTCCAAACTTGCAGAAGATTATCCTGATATTTGTGCGCATATACCTTTTTTAGCTGTTTCTGAGCGAAAGTATACAATAGCCGGAATGTATATTTTGTTTATTTATGTAAATGAGTCACTTGACTTAAAGCCCATAGTTAGACCAAATAATTCGCATCTTCTTACAACTGACTATATCGTTTACATGAATAATGATAAAGAACAAGCGCTTTTATTCGTAGCGGCAACAACAAATGGGCTAATTGATTATATCGAACTTTACAATGAAGGGCAGCATGAATGGAGTGGCAACCTGGGGGTATATCGTTTTGGATCAAGAAATGAACAACCATATTTTTGAGATAGCTTCATGCACCAATAGAATTATGAATATAAATTGTTTGAACACATCCGTAAACGACCTAGAAATAACAAGTAAAGTTATGATTGGTTGATTTCGCCACCAGTAATAAAGCTATGGTTCAACCCTAGTAAAACAATAAATATGAAAGAAATATTTCACGAACTTGAATTAGTATTGAAGGTATACAATCCTTACGTTTTGGATACCCTGGCGTTAGGGTTGGATACTAAAACAGTACAGGAAAATCTGGCAACTGCAGGAATTAAGTATGGAGATTGGGCAGAAATCTATTGTTGGAGAAATGGCTTTAAGGAGGCAGAATTTTTGATGTATCAAGATGATTTTTGCTCTTGGGGTAAGTTAATGTCGCTCGAGACCAGTATTGATTTGTATAAAGAAAATGTGAAAAATGGGCCTTGGTCAAGAGATTTTTTTCCTTTAGTCGATGAAGGGGGCGGAGGATATTTATTGATAAACCTTAATACTAATCATCCAGGTTTCGGGATGATACATGTTTATGCTCCGCACCTTTTGATAGTGGACAACCCTGAAACAGCATATGATTCATTTCATAGCTTCATTGAGACCCTAATAGCTTGTTACAAAAACCAAATTTACACAAGTATTGACGAAGGGAGTACTTTAGACATTGATGATGAGCAGGAGCAGGAAATATCAAAAATCATGAATCCAAAGTCGGTATTCTGGAATGAGGATTAGTAGGAATTTTTTGCTGGTCGTAAAGGTCCCGTTTGCGGCGGCTTATCTGTTGTAGGCAAACGGACTCTACTATTTCTTTGCAAAAAAACAGCTCCGACATATACTAAAACTACGTAATTTTGCGTTATAGAGCAAAACATACAACTATGACCCGCAAAATTTTACTTCCTTTAATTATTCTGGCAACCCTGTTTGCCTGTAAAAAGCATGATAATACTCCGGCACCACATTATTGGCAGGAAGAAACAGACAACTATCACCTGGTTTACTTTTTTACCGATAGTATGTATACCTACAACCGGAATAGCGCCGGGGTTTTTATTATTGACACCCTGGCAAGCATTCACATTATTGATAGTCCAATAAAGAGCAGGATCGTCATTGACACCTTCGGCACTTATGCAACGTACACTATTTTCAGGCTAGGAGCAGTATCAGATACGCTATATAAAGTGGGTAATTCCTTTGTGCATAGCGGTGCCCATGGCTTTTCGCGCGAGATCTTAAGTTTCAGTGGTGACTCTGCGGTATTTCAGCAACAAACGGATACGCTACCCACCGGCAGTTTCCACAGTATCACCAGAATAACCGGGCAAAGGTTGATTCCGGTTTATTAGGGGCTGTTTCATTTCTCCTTCCACGGAGCGTCTTCCGTTCGCAGAGGTCTGTCATTTGCAAAACACTTCATGGGCAATCATAAACATACGATACCTACGGCATCGGTTGATATCGGCGGGGCGTTGCTATAAACATGTGATGCCTAACGGCATCAGCTCATTTTATGGGTGGTTAGGCTGCACCCCCTTTCGACTGAGGCGAGTTACGAATAATGGCAAGAACCGCGGCCGGGCAGGCGAGATGTGGTTAATCACCCTGCCCCTATAAAAAGCTTCGCATTTTTATAGGGTCTGTCCCTCTTTAAAAAAGAGGGAAGTGTGTTGAAAGCGCTCCCCATGTCGCTGTTGCTCACTGCAATTTCCTCAAACCTTTTTGGTGGCAGTAGGTTTTGATGGTGTCTTGTATGTAGTAGTAATTGAAGATCTCGTGCCAGGTTTGTTCGTTGTGGGTGAAACGGCGGTCGGCAGGTGGGAGCAGGAACTGGAAGAGGTTGTATTGTACCCAGCAGGAATTGTGCCGGCGCCCGTCGATGGTTAACGTTTCTTCGGGGTCGATGTCGTGATTGAACACTAGAGATTTGTACCGGTCAAAATTTCCGGGGCTGAATGGTGGCTGCAGACTGTACACGGGTTGTGAGGGTGCATCGCGCCTGATGATCATGGCTTCGTTGAATATTGGATTAATTTCCAGCGTGGCGGGTACTATTGCTGGTTTGTTTTCAGGCTGGGTTGTGGTTTCTGTGGCTGAAGTGGTTTCAGCTGGCTGGGTGCTCCCGGATGCTGTGTTTTGCCCCAGGAATGCCTGGTATCGGCCTTTTACGGTTGCACTGAGTTCCTTATCGTCATTTGCGAGGAAGCTGAAAAAGTTTTTGAATACTGTTGCTGCGCGGAATGGCGCTGCGAGTTTTTTGAGCTTATCGAGGCAATTGATCATTTTGGCCTGATAGGTGGCCTCAGGTGGTGTCGGGAAACGGTTGCCGGGTTCTCTTGATGCGATATTTT
>CANCOG010000593.1 GCA_947379685.1 Flavipsychrobacter stenotrophus
TTTGGTTATCCATCCCAAAATACTTAGTTGTGAGTCAATCCTGCTTCGCCAAAAGTGGCATGTAAAATGGCACAAAAGGTAAGTGAGCAGGTTTTAAAGGAAATAGCAGTTATATTATAAAGAATCGCATAGACTATGTCTGAAGCAACACCAAAATTTAAAGTAACAGTAGATAACATAAGCATTGAAGTTGCGCCTGGCACAACTATCCTCAATGCAGCGCGTATGATAGGCGGAGACGTTACTCCTCCTGCTATGTGCTATTACAGCAAGCTGCAGGATAGTGGTGGTAAATGCCGCACCTGTCTGGTAGAGGTGAGTAAGGGTTCTGAAAAGGACCCAAGGCCAATGCCAAAACTGGTTGCGAGCTGCCGCACCACCGTAATGGATGGTATGGAAGTAAAAAATATTACTTCCGAAAAGGTAATTGACGCACGTAAAGGTGTTGTGGAATTTCTGTTGCTTAATCACCCGCTCGATTGCCCGGTGTGCGATCAGGCAGGCGAATGCGATCTGCAAAACCTCAGCTACGAACATGGCAATGAGGGTACCCGTTACGAATTTGCCCGTCGTACATTTGAAAAAGAAGATATAGGCCCTTACATTTCCTTGCACATGAACCGTTGTATTATGTGTTTCCGTTGTGTGTATGCTGCCGAGCAGCTGACAGACAAAAGAGAGCATGGTATATTGGAAAGGGGCGACCACGCTCAGATCAGCACCATGCTGAACAAAGCGCTGGATCACGAATTCATAGGTAATGTCATTGACGTTTGTCCGGTGGGCGCGTTAACCGACAAAACTTTCCGATTCAAGAACAGGGTTTGGTTTACCAAGCCGGTTGATGCACATCGCGATTGCCCGACCTGTAAGGGAAAGGTAAGGTTGTGGATGCGTGGAGAAGAAGTTTTCCGTGTAACTGCCCGCAAAGACCAGTGGGGTGAAGTAGAGGAATTTATCTGTAACGACTGCCGTTTCCATAAAAAAGAAACAAAAGATTGGGTTATTGAAGGGCCATCGCCAGTTAAAAGAAGCAGTGTTATAGCACAAGGTCACTATGTTGGCACCGTTAAAACACCTGTTGTCATTGATAAAGTGATTGGTAAGCAACCAAAGTTCCTGTTGAACATCCATGACATCAGTGATGTGAACAAGCCTGAAATTGAACTATCGAAGATTGCAGGTCCGGCTCATTCCAGTGATTTCAAGGGGTAATAAATAGTTGCGTTTTATCAGCAGATTTGAATAAGAACGGAAAATGATACTCACAACCGAACAAATAAAGCAAATTGTCTCTGGGTTCTTTGAAAAAAGGCCTGTGAAAAAAGTTTGGTTGTTTGGGTCCTATGCAAGAGGAGAGGCGAACGAAAATAGCGATGTAGATATTCTGGTTGATGTAGATCATACCAAACCGATTGGATGGGACTATTATTTATGGTTTGAAGAATTGGCTGAAAAATTGAGTAAAAGGGTTGATATTGTAAGTGCGGGGAGAGAGAATAAGCACATTAAGCCATTCATAGATAAGGACAAATGGGTTATTTATGAAAAATAAGATGGGCGACGAAGTAAGATTGGAGCACATTTTCGATACAACCCAAAAAATTGAAAAAGCCATCGAAGGCAATAACTTCAATAGTTTTTTTGAAAATGAAACCCTTGTAGCGGCATTAGAACGATGGTTGCAGATAATTGGTGAGGCGGCAAAACATATTAGTGATGAAACAAAAGGCAAATATCCTGATATCGAATGACGAAAAATAATTGCACTACGTAATATTGTTACACATGAGTATTTCGATATTAATTACGAAGTTATTTGGGAAACTGCAACTATTCATATTAAAGAACTGAAAAAGCAACTTACAGCAATAAAACTTGAAACAAACAACGATTTTTTAACTAACTAAACTACTTTTGCGCCACTATGCTGTTATTAATGGTTGACACAGCCTTTATTATAGAAAAAGTAATCCTTATTTCGGTTATCCTGATGGGGTCACTTGGGGTAGCAATGTATGCTACCTGGGCCGAGCGCAAGGTTGCTGCAGTTATGCAGGACCGTATAGGACCAAACCGAGCTGGTCCATTCGGTTTATTACAGCCGCTGGCAGACGGTCTCAAATTATTTTTCAAGGAAGAGATCATCCCCGATCGTTCTACACGGTTCATTTTCATACTGGGACCATGCCTGGCAATGCTTACCGCTACCATGACCAGCGCAGTTATGCCATGGGGACCTGATTTTAAATTGGGTGACAGGGTAATATCGTTACAAGTTGCAGATATCAATATCGGTATCTTGTTCGTGTTTGGTGTAGTGAGCCTTGGTGTATACGGTGTGATGCTCGGAGGATGGGCTTCAAATAACAAATTCTCTTTACTAAGTAGTATTCGTGCTGCATCTCAGGCTATTTCTTATGAGTTGGCTATGGGTATCAGCCTTATTGCATTACTTATGCTGACCGGTTCGTTGAGCCTCCGTACGATTGTTGAACAACAGCATGGTTTCTGGTCAGATGGATATTTTACATGGAACTTCTTCAAACAACCATTAGGCTTTTTTATATTTCTTACATGTGCTTTCGCAGAACTTAATCGTGCTCCATTTGACTTGCCTGAGTGTGAGAGTGAATTGAACATGGGTTATCATCAGGAGTATTCTTCTATGAAGTTGGGCTTTTACCTCTTCGCTGAGTATATCAATATGTTTGTTAGCTCTGCTATCATCAGCACACTGTTCTTCGGCGGATACAATTTTCCGTTCATGGATCAGGTAGCCAATAGCGTATCACCTGTGTTGTTTTCGGTAATATGTGTAATGGCACTGTTGACTAAAGTAGTAATGATGATCCTCTTCTTCATGGCTATAAGATGGACATTACCTCGTTTCAGGTATGACCAGCTTATGAAATTGGGATGGAGGTCGCTAATACCGCTGGCGTTGGTGAATATGCTGGTTACCGGTGGTGTTATATTATGGACTTTGAAAAAGTAACATTTAAGATTTTGAACGAGTATGTTAACCATCCAACAAATAAAAGATACAGTTACTGACTATTTCAAAGATAAGCCGGTAAAAAGTGTTTATTTGTTTGGGAGTTATGCAAGAGGGGAAGCGAAGGAGGAAAGTGATATTGATTTGGGTGTGGTAATTGAGCGGAAAGGTCTAAGCCTCTGGCAATACGCTGGTATGGTGCTGGGTCTGGAGGAACTCCTGAAAACGAAAGTGGACTTGGTACAGGTGGATTTGATGCACAATTGGGTAAAGGCAAATTATGAAAGGGAGAAAATAGAGATTTACAATGTTTGATTTAAATCTGGAACGAACAATTGATATCTTGAAATATCTACTGGAACAAATCAACACGATTCGATTGTATACCAGAGAATTTGATGAGGATTTATTTTTAAGAGATGATAAGACGAAAGATGCAGTTTTAACCAGATTGATAGTTCTAGGTGAATATGTTTCGAAAGTAGATGAAAAGACAAAAATCAGGTTTACAGAAATTAATTGGAGATCAATAAAAG
>CANCOG010000594.1 GCA_947379685.1 Flavipsychrobacter stenotrophus
ACGCTCGGATGCAATGATAAGCCGTGAATGGTAGTACTATTATTCACGTCGTGCATACCAGAAGGCATGTTCGTTTCATCGTTGTCATTGTGTTTTGAATTATCCTGAGCAGAAACACTTCCTGCTAATAATAAACCGACAAATGCTGCTACAATGCTCTTTTTATTCATACGAATGCTAGTGTTTAATATTATTGCTACATTAATTGTGCCAAAAACCTCAAAAATAAAAAATATTTTGAAAAATATATCTTCACTAATATCCGGGTCAATTAACTCTAAAACCTATATCCAATTTTAAAGCCTCCTTGGGTAAGCGCCGCCATGCCTCTCCTATTACCATCCCAGGTATTTACATATGTAAAGCCAAGCCCCAGATCCATACCAAGATAAACATGATCCGTTACATTAATATTTAGTGAGTTAGAAACAATAACACCCAAAACAAATTTAGAATACGTATTATAGTAATAGTAAGCAGGATACTCTGTTTGCGTACCAACACCAACTACAATTGACGGTCCAAGAGCGTATTTAACTCTGCCAAAACAACCTGTAGGATAAAACTTCAAACCCGGAGCTACGTACACCATTCCATCATTTTGATGGTGAGAACCATTTCCAAAATTTCTAGAAATATCAACGGTAGTTATAACCGGTAAATAAACAGCGACGACACCATCCTTATCCAGTGCACGTTCGTATGCAAAGGCAATGCCAACTCCGTTCTCAGAGAACTGCATAGGGGAGAAGGACAAAACACTTTTGTACTTTGAAATCGCTGGCTGGGCCTTCTCAACCGGAGCGCTTTCATTGTCCGTATCCTGCCCAAAGCAAGCTCCGGTAATTAGCAATGAAAAACTAGTTATCAAAAACGGAATCAGGCGCATACGAAATAAATGTTTATTAAATGTACAAAATATACTCCAAACCCAAGCGAGGTATGGATAAGAAAAAAGCACTAAACATAACTAAATACGCCATGCGGTCCATCTATCACCACTTCCTTTTTATCACTCATTTCCACAAAACCAGATATTTGCGCATCGATGTTAAAGCCTTTGGCGATAGCAATAATTTGTTGTGCTGTATCTTTATCGGTAAACACTTCAAGGCGCTGCCCCATGTTAAACACCAGGTACATTTCGCGCCAGTTGGTCCCTGCAGCCTCCTGTATCATTTCAAATAACGGAGGAGCCGGTAATAAATTGTTCTTGATAATTTTAAATGTATCCGGCAAATAATGTATACACTTGCTCTGCCCGCCGCCGCTGCAATGGATAATGCCATGAATTTGATCAAAATGGTCATTAAGTATTTTCAGCATTACCGGTGCATACGTGCGTGTTGGGGAAAGCAATAGCTTCCCAACGTCGAGACCTGTCGCAGTCATATCTGTAAGAGCGTATTTCCCATTATATACTACCTCCGGTGGCAAATTTGGATCAATACTCTCCGGAAATTTCGTTGCATAACTATTGTGCAGCATTTCGTGCCGGGCACTGGTCAGCCCATTACTGCCCATACCGCTGTTATATGCATCTTCATATGTGGCCTGACCATAACTTGCCAGAGAAACAATTACATCTCCTGGCTTCATCTTATTGGTAGTTACCAACTTGTCTCGCCTCATGCGGCACGCCATTGTTCCGTCAACAATTACGGTACGTACTACATCACCAACATCTGCGGTTTCGCCACCCATCAGGTGGACATCCACACCATACTCTTTTAGTCTGTCGAAATATGCCTGGGTCCCATTAATTAAAGCTGAGATTACTTCGCCGGGAATCAGGCCCTTATTACGACCGATAGTGGACGAATAGGTAAATGGCCCGGTCGCTCCCACACACAACATATCGTCTATGTTCATCACAATAGAATCGATAGCTATCCCCTGCCATACACTCATGTCACCGGTTTCCTTCCAGTACATGTAGGCAAGTATAGACTTTGTACCTGCTCCATCTGCATGCATCAGGTTACAATACTGCTCATCATTACCCCAGAAATCGGGGTAGATCTTACAAAATGCTTCAGGGTAAAGGCCCTTGTCGAGCTTTGCAACTGCAAGATGCACGTCTTCTTTTTGGGCGGAAACGCCGCGCTGGTTATATCTGTTCAAAATCCGATACTATATAATAAAGGACAAAAGTAAATCTTTAAACGCTGAACAGGTAATAAAAATAAGGTTTCCACAAACCAGTGATCAACAATTACAGCGACCTGCTCAGTTGCATAAGCCTGTTCACCGCTTCAGGCCGTGGGCTTAACAAGTCTTTTGCCGCATGCTGCAACATCTTAAGTTCAAGTTCAAGGCCCGCATGAAAATCATCGGCATAAGATGTACTATATCCTGCAGGGTGCGTGTAGTTGATCTTATTTGTTAGTTTCTGATGTATAGTTTTATTCATCTACCGTGGTGTTTTATGAAAAAACGAAAAAACGTTTTCTTTATTGTTTACAGCGCCAGAAAATTAAATGTTAAATAGAAATTCTGATACTTTTATTTCATTTTCGTACTTTGTATGCCTGAAATGAAAACTGTCAGTATAATAGGCGGCACAGGATTAGTGGGTACGTACCTTTCCAATCTATTGATAGAGAAGGGGTATGATGTTATTATATTTACAAGGGGCGCAACAAAGATGCCATCGCGAAAACATTTAACATATGCTCAATATGATGCAGAAAAAGAATTGTGCGATGTAAATGCTCTTAAAAAAACTGATGCCGCCATCCATCTTGCAGGTGCCGGTATTGCCGACAAACGCTGGACCAAGCAACGCAAAAAGGAAATACTTACGAGCAGGTTACTCAGCACCGAATTCCTGATAGCGCAACTGAAAGCATACGCTCCTAATTGCAAAGTTTTTGTAGCTTCCACTTCTACGGGGTTTTATGGCCCGGACAATGCCACCGGAGTGCCCTTTACCGAGGATACGCTGCCATTTTACGATTTCATTTCGACTACCTGTAAAGAGTGGGAAACTGCCTCACAAAAAGCGTCAGCTTCCATGCGTACCATCATTTTGCGGTTTGGTGTAGTCCTCGGGAAGGAAAGCGGGGCATTCCAGCAAATTTGCCGGCTCATGGACCTCGAAATAATGCCTGTACTTGGCTATGGCAACCAGATAGTAAGCTGGATTGAAGTTAGCGACCTTGCACGGCTTATTCTTTTTCTACTGGAGCAAAAAACTGCTTCGGGCGTTTTTAATGCGGTCGCGCCCTACCCCGTTTCCCAAAAAATACTCACGAAAACAATCGCAGCAACAAGGGGGGCAACAAGGATGCCCTCTCCCGCACCAGCTATTCTACTAAAGGTATTTTTGGGTGAGCTCAGCTCTGAGGTACTTAAGAGTTGCACCGTAAGCTCAAAAAAAATACAGGATTTGGGCTTTGCCTTTAGATACCCCGAAATAACTGCCGCGATAAGGGATATTCTAAAAAAATAGAGCCACTTTCAACTGCCAATCCTCCAACAAAAAAACCAGCCGAAAAAAGTAGTTCCGGCTGGTTACACAATATAAGAAAT
>CANCOG010000595.1 GCA_947379685.1 Flavipsychrobacter stenotrophus
CTTTAAGGTAAACACGAATTCCAACCTTGCAGATGTAGCCTATACGCTGCAAACTGCAAGGGAAAGCTTTGACTACCGGAGGTTTGTGGTGGCTACCAGCGCGCAGGATTTCATTGAACAGTCGGCCAACAAGGCCGTGTTCAATGCCAATACAAAACATTTAAAAGACAAGCAGCACAACATAGTATTCAGGTTCCCTGGTCAGGGCGACCAGTACCCGGATATGGGTAAATCTTTGTACGAGAACGAGCCTGTGTTTCGCCAGGCGATGGATGAATGCGCGGGCATATTGAAAACAGTGATGCATGAAAACATCCTGGATGTGATCTATCCTGCAATAATAACCGAAGAAGCGGTCGCCAAAATCAACCATACCGGCTACAGCCAGCCAGCGTTGTTTTCCATAGGTTATGCACTGGGTAAACTGTGGATGAGCTGGGGGATTTATCCGTCGGTATTCGTAGGGCATAGTATCGGAGAATTTGTTGCAGCGTATTTTTCTGGGGTATTCTCCCTTAAAGATGCGCTTAAACTGATAGCCACCCGTGGTAAAATGATGGGTGATCTACCCTGGGGCAGCATGCTTTCTGTACGGCTCAACTACGAGGATATTCAACCTTACCTTTCAGCAGACATTGCACTTGCTGCAGCAAACAGCCCGCAGCTATCGGTTGTGGCGGGTTCTTTTGGAGCTATTGAACAGCTTAGCAACACCTTAACCGAAAAAGGAATCCTGAACCGCTTGTTACAAACCAGCCATGCATTTCATTCGCATATGATGGACGCGGTAGTGGCTCCGTTTGAAGCAATTGTGAAGAGCATTCCGCTCAATGCGCCATTGATACCGATTGTTTCTACGGTTACAGGAGAATGGTTGTCCGATGAGCATGCAACTGACCCCGGCTATTGGGCCAGGCACCTGCGGTCGACGGTATTTTTTGGGAAGGCTGTACAAAAACTGCTCGATGAGTCTCATCAGTTGTTTTTGGAAATTGGCCCCGGCAAATCTGTTGCTACACTGGCACGCCAGCAGGCGGCAGGGAAGCCCATTACCGCCATTTCAACAATAGAGAAAGAAGAAACCGCACAGCCATCGCAGGTATCGGCATTAAAAGCCCTTGGCCAGCTCTGGCTGAATGGCATTGAACCAAACTGGGCTGCATTTTACCAGGGCGAGCAACGGCGCAAACTAAAAATTCCAACTTACGCTTTTAATAAACAGCAATATTGGGTAGAGCCGCCGCCAAGATTTGCTATGGCACCTGCTCCCCTGCCTGTCTTGTACAACAACCCCGAACCGATACCACCACAAAACAATACTGAACTGGTGCCCATGATACGAAAACCACAACTGATAGCCAGCGTTAAAGAGATACTGGAAGAAGCATCGGGAATTGACACCTCGGGTGCAACGCCTGAAATGAGCTTTATAGAAATGGGCTTCGACTCCCTGTTACTCACACAAGTAGCACTGATGCTCAAACGGAAGTTTTCTTTGCCCGTTACCTTCAGGCAATTGAATGAAGACCTTGGAACCTTGGATCTTTTGGCTGACTACCTTGACGCTAACTTACCGAAAGATGCGGTGGCCCGTCCTGTGGCAACGCAACCGGCGACGGCCTCCTATACTTCAGGTACGGCTGCTTTACCCGTGAATGCCAGTGCATTAGATCAAATTAGTTACCAACTACAACAAATAGCTTGTCAGGTGGCAGCCTTGCAGGGCGGTGCTGCTCCGGCGGTACAATATAATGCCGCTCCAAAACCGGCTCAGCAGACGCCTGCTAAAATACTGGGCGAATTAACACCCGAAGAAGAAATAGAAATTAAGAAACCATTTGGTGCAGTTGCCCGCATTGACAAACACTCTGCTGCGCTCACGGAAAGCCAGCAAAAATACCTCGCGGCATTTACCGAAAAATACAATCAAAAGACAAAAGCCAGCAAGGAATACACCCAAAAGCACCGTGCAAGAATGGCCGATCCGAGGGTGGTTTCCGGTTTTAAACCTGCGACAAAGGAGCTGGTTTATTCGCTCGTCATCAAAAAATCAAAGGGCTGCAGGCTGTGGGATATTGACGGGAATGAATATATCGATTCGCTCAATGGCTTCGGGTCTAATATGCTGGGATATCAGCCTGATTTCCTGAAAAATGCCCTGATAGACCAGATAGAAAAAGGATATGAAATAGGCCCTCAGCACGAATTGGCTGGTGAGGTTTGCGAGCTGATATGTGATTTTACAGGGTTCGATCGCTCGGCATTGTGCAATACCGGGTCTGAGGCTGTGCTGGGTGCTATGCGTATTGCCAGAACTGTAACTGGCCGTTCTATCATCGTAGCCTTTGCCGGATCTTACCACGGCATTACCGATGAAGTCATAGCACGCGGCAGCAAGAAGCTGAAAACATATCCGGCTGCTCCTGGCATTATGCCCGAAGCGGTTCAGAATATGCTGATATTGGATTACGGCACCGATGAAACCTTGCGCATTGTTGAAGAACGCGGCCACGAAATTGCAGCCGTGCTTGTAGAACCAGTGCAAAGCCGCAGGTGCGATTTTCAACCGATTGAGTTCCTGAAGAAATTGAGGACTATAACCAGTGCATCGAAGACCGTATTGGTGTTCGATGAGGTTATTTCGGGTTTTAGATTCCATCCGGGTGGCGTTCAGGCCATGTTCGGTATTAAGGCAGATCTTGGTACCTATGGAAAGGTAGTCGGTGGTGGTTTATCCATTGGCGTAATAGCCGGTGCAAGGCAATACATGGATGCACTTGATGGCGGTGGGTGGCAATTTGGAGATGATTCCATTCCTCAAGTTGGTGTTACGTATTTTGCGGGCACGTTTGTAAGACACCCGTTGGTTTTGGCAACTGCTAAAGCTTCCTTGCTCTACTTTAAGGAGGCGGGGCCACAATTGCAGGAGGGTCTGAATGCAAAAGGTTTGTACGTAGCAACTACGCTTAACGCTATCTGCAGGAAACTGAAAGTGCCTATATTTATTGCGCAGTTCGGATCATTGTGGCGTATGCGGTTCCTGGAGGAGTACCCTTACATGGAATTATTCTTTACGCTTATGCGGTTCAAGGGTATTCATATACAGGAAGGATTCCCCTGCTTCCTGACGACAGCGCATACAGA
Organism: Flavipsychrobacter stenotrophus; assembly: GCA_947379685.1. GTDB lineage: Bacteria > Bacteroidota > Bacteroidia > Chitinophagales > Chitinophagaceae > Flavipsychrobacter > Flavipsychrobacter stenotropha_B. The sequence continues at coordinate 3,145 of CANCOG010000595.1, forward strand.
CGCTGATATACAGAAAATAATCTCTTGTTTTGAAGAAAGTTTGGTTGAATTAAAAGCTGCCGGTTTCGTGCCTGAATACCAGCACGCTGCAACCGACGAGAATAAAGACCTTAATATACCGCCTGTACCAGGCGCAAAACTGGGAAAGGATATTGATGGAAACCCCGCATGGTTTGTGAAGGATGAGAACAATCCCGGGAAATATCTGCAGGTGACCAATGCCCAATTACAAGACACCCACTAGCTATGATTAATTATATACCAGTCGACTTTGATCCTTTTGCAGGGGTCAGAGAGATAGAAAAGATAACGTTTACCAATGAGCCACAACGCGAGATATGGCTCTCCTGCATCATTGGCGGCAATGATGCTAACCTGTCGTACAATGA
>CANCOG010000596.1 GCA_947379685.1 Flavipsychrobacter stenotrophus
CCATGATCAGGTTCACGAGTGATATGTATTTCACTTTTACAAGCTTGGTGGCGAGCCAGAAAGAGAGCGCGTTGCCTTTGTAGCAAACAACCTCCGGAACCCCAAACAATGCGGTCTCGAGTGTAGCAGTTCCACTTGTTACCAATGCAGCAGCCGATTGCTTTAATAAATTATAGGTACCACCCTGCACTACCTTCACATCACGACCAGCTATTATGTCCTTATAGAGCTCGTCGGTGAGTGACGGGGCACGGGCAATAATAAACTCATATTCGGGGAAGTGTGGCACCATTTGCAACATCACCGGGAGTTTCAGTTTTATCTCCTGCGCCCTGCTGCCGGGTAAAAGTGCAATAATGGGTTTGGTGGTAAGGGGCTTATCAACAGGAATTTTCTTTTCAGCCGCTACCACCTCTATAAGCGGATGGCCAACGTATGTGACTTTATAGTCCCACTTTTTATAAAATTCTTCCTCAAATGGCAAGATCACCAGCATCTTATCTACATCGCGTTTAATTTTCTTTACGCGATTCTCCTTCCATGCCCACACCTGCGGCGAAATGTAATACGCCACTTTAATACCCTGCTGCTTTGCCCATGCGGCAATACGCAGATTAAAACCAGGATAGTCTATTAATACAAGTACATCGGGTTTATAGCCCAGTATGTCCTTTTTGCAGAAACCAATGTTCTTTAATATTTCCGGCAAATGGGTAATCACTTCTACGAAGCCCATAAATGCCAGTTCGCGGTAATGCTTTACTAAAACAGCGCCCGCGTCTTCCATACGGTCGCCACCCCAGCAGCGAAGATCGGCCTCATTGTCCTGCGCCCTTATCTGCTTTATGAGGTTACTTCCATGAAGGTCTCCGCTGGCTTCGCCTGCTATTAAATAATAACGCACCTATCTGAAAAAGTTGAATTTCAACAATACAATAAACACACCATAGAGCACGGTTGCCACCACTATTCCTTTAAGAGTATAGTCCAGCCGTTTAAAATTGCAATAAAGAAATGGGCCGAGGTTTGCCAGCAGGCTGAGTGTAAACACCTTGCCTCCCAAATCATGCAGAATAAACAAGGACCTCACAAAAGACCCAAGGCCCTGATGCTCTCCCCATAAAAAATACATAATGAACAGCCCGATAAAAGGCGCGAATAAACCTATAACAAACCCGGTAATCGGAACGTTGACTTTCATAAACAATAAGAAAATATGGTGCAATATACAACCTGCCTTATTCTTGCTGATTAAACAGGTGAAAAAACAAATCCATTGACACCAGAAAATATCAGTTTTAACAAAAGTGTTTTCATTTTTATAAAAATTGTGCCATTAAACCCTAAAAACTGGCACACTTATTGGAATAGGTAGTCAAAATTTAAATGTTCAAAAAAAAATCATTAATCTTGCACTTTCAAAAAGAGTCTACTATGAAAAGAAAATTCTTACTATTATTAATTGCTGCCATTGCACCAGTATTTTCGTTTGCACAGGGATGTATCACAGTATTTTCAGAAGACGGAGACAAATTCTTCCTTGTCCTTAATGGCATTCAGCAAAACAATGTAGCGCAAACTAATGTTCATGTTGACGGCCTCCCCAATGAGTTTTACTCTGCCAAGATCATGTTTGAGGATGCTGGCAAGCCTGCAATTTCAAAAAACATTCCAACAAAAGATGCCGGTACCAATCAGTTTGCCGATGTCACTTACAAAATAAAGCGTACAAAAGACGGTGAACTAAAATTGAGGTATTTCGGAGCTACTCCGGTTCCGGTTAATTATAATCCTCCGCCAGATATGTTTGTGGTTCATTATGGACAGCCTATAGCACCTGCAGTATCTTCTGTTTCTCAAACTACACAAACGACTACAGTTACCAATGCCAACCCGGCAAATGCAAACCTGAGTGTAAACGGAGGTGGCGTTAATATGAACATTAATGTTTCTGATCCAACAAATGGCGGCGGCGTTAACATGAGTGTTAATCTTGGCGATGCCAACATGAACATGAATACCAATGTAACGCAAAGCACGGTAACACGTACTACGACTACAACCACTACCAGCTCAAACGATGGCTATAACAATACACCACCGCCACCTGCAAGAACCGGTTGTTCATACCCAATGGATTTCAGCAGTTTCAGTTCTGCCAAGAAGACCATTTCAGGATCCAGTTTTGAAGACACTAAGTTTTCTACTGCGAAAAGCATCCTCAGTGCTAATTGCGTATCGACTGATCAGGTAATGGAAATATGCAATTTGTTTTCGCACGAGCAAACAAAACTTGATTTTGCAAAATACGCATATTCAAAAACCACTGACCCGGCCAATTACTTTAAAGTAGGCAATGTATTTACGTTCGATGCCAGCAAGACCGAACTCAATGAGTTCATCAGCAAATAATTGAATACCGATATTTCTATAAAGCCTCCGCCATCCGGGGGCTTTATTTTTTATAGCAATGCCTCATTCACCCGTTGTGAAATTTTCAGCGCCTCATTCGAACCTGCCCTGTGTGACAAAACAAAATATTAATTGTACTTTTGAGTTCAACGAAGGGGTACCTAACTTTCGGGCAAGTAAAATTAAAGCGAAAATTATTTATTTGTGATGTTTTATCTGATGCATGGCTAGAAAATTATTAATATTTGCTTTAGAATATTATGGGTATCATTCTGTTCGCGGAACGGCCTTAGCTAAAAGAGCCCGCCATTTGGCTGAGTCTTTTAGCAATAATGGCTGGGAAGTAACGGTTATTCACAAAGACCAGATAAACGAATCGAAAAATCAATCATTTAAAATTACCGAAGAACAAAAAAACATTCGGAGAATTTCGGTACATACTGAAGAAAACCTGGAAACCTACGAAGCAAATGTGATCGTTCGCAAGACAAATACCCTTACTTACATTACTTTTTACGGCGACAGAAGCTATAAATGGGCAAAAGACGTCATAAAACATTTCCCTAATTTCAACATTAACGAGAAGCCAGACTGCATTATTTCAATATTTACACCGAGGGCCCCGCTTTACCTGGGAAGCTATTTCTCAAAAAAATTGGGTGTGCCCTGGTTGGCGGACTTGCAGGATCCTGTTTATAGGGGAATTTCAAAGCGTACCGTCTTCTTTTCCAAACTTTGGGTAAGGCGGATATTGAAAACAGCCAAGGCAATTGTACATGTTTCGCCTGAATGGGCAGCAATAGATGCTAAGGAACTGGGCCTGAAGATCAACACGATTCGTCATGGCATACCGGAAAAAATAGCAAAACCTGAATCGAATGAAATTCAGGATGTTATGAAATCGTATAAAGATAGCTTTAACGTATTTTATGGTGGATCACTTTCGCCAAACATTCAATCTTTAAGCGTACTCAAAAAAATAATTGCTTTTGGTGCAACAGTAAATATTACGGTAAAAGTTTTCCTTGCCGCAAATGAAACAGTGCATAAAATGTTCAGCAGCGAATTGGGTGAAGAATCGCT
>CANCOG010000597.1 GCA_947379685.1 Flavipsychrobacter stenotrophus
GATTCGATTTGTCAGGGACAAACAGCATATCTTACATTACATGTGACCAGCGGAACCAGTAGTAGCTATAGTGTTACAGTACATAGCAGTGCGGGTGCTACTACCTACACAGGAATAACATCAGGAGTACCTTTTGCATTGAGTTCCTCGCCTTCTACGACAACTACCTACTCGGCAATTTCTGTTATTCCTGCCGGAGCAAGCCTTTGCACCCTGCCACCGGGTGGCGTTTTTGGTACAGCAACAGTTACTGTTCATTCTATAATGGCAACAATTTCAGATTCAGTGGTGAACTGTGGTGTTGTTGCATTTATGGGCAACCCGGGCGACTCAACCTATTTGTGGACCTTCGGAGATGGCACTTCGTCAACACTGCGCAGCGTAACCCACACCTACCTGGACACAGGTATGAATCAAGTTGTATTGCTGGTATACGATTCCACTGGCTGTTCCGCTACTGACACTATTTACCTTCATGTGACCGCGCCAATTATCGTTTCACTTGGCCCTGACACTGCTATTTGTACGGCTGGTACAGTTAACTTGCATTCTACCCTTAGCTACCCTTCGGGGGCTACATATCTTTGGAGCAATGGCAGTGCCAGTTCCTCCATAAACATTTCATCATCAAACACTTACTGGCTAAAAGTAACTGAGGGTACCTGCTCGGGAACTGATACAGTAAAAATAAAGATCAAGCCCAGCCCGGTGGTGCATCTGGGTAACGATACCACATATTGCAATGGCAATTTTCTGCAGAATACCTATGCAGAGCCTGCCGGGAGTACCTATAAATGGAGCACTGGCGCTACCGCAACGGGAATATTCGTTTCGACCGCAGGTACTTACTGGCTTACAATATCTGACAGCGGTTGTATTGCCTCAGACACAATAAATATCAACGTAGTTGCCGCACCTGGAGTAAATCTGGGACCTGATGTTTCCGTTTGCGCCGGCACACCAATATTATTACAATCATCTATAAACGTTTCATCAGCAGCCTATTTATGGAATACTGGCGCTACGTCTGCATCCCTTAGCCCCACAACCTCAGGCATATACTGGCTGAAGGTGACCAAGAATGGCTGCTCAACGGCCGATTCTGTGCTGGTAACCATAAAACCTTACCCGATCGTCAATTTGGGGGGTGACCAAACTATTTGTTCCGGTTCGTTAGCAACTTTATCGGCAACCGAGCCAGCAGGTGCAGAATACGTATGGAGCAATGGTTATACGAGCTCTTCTATTTCGGTAACTAAGAGCGGGGTGTATAGTCTCGTTGTAACACTCGATGGTTGTGCCAGTGACGATTCTGTTCAGGTCTCGGTGATTCAGGCGCCCAAAATTGATTTGGGTCCGGACACCACGGTTTGTGACGGATTTATTATCGACCTTGCCATTCATTCGGAGCAGGCAAATTACATTTGGTCTACCGGCGCTACAGACAGCAGCATTATTGTTAACCAAAGTGGTACCTATTGGGCAACTGTTTCCAACATTTGTGGTGTTGCAACTGACACGGTTGAAATCAACCATGATTTTTGCAACATCTGGTTCCCCAATGCATTTACACCTAACGGTGATGGTAAGAATGAAATTATCAGGGTTCGGGGCAACCTGGACAACTACAAAAACTTCAGCTTTTCCGTTTTCAACCGATGGGGTGAGCTCGTATTCCTGACCCAGGATGTATACGCTGGCTGGGACGGCTACTTTAAGGGTGTTCCCCAGGAAACTGGCACTTACTTCTACATGGTTCAGTACACCCTCTACGGTAAAAAAATGATTTTGAAGGGGGATTTTGAGTTGATACGGTAGGGGGGCTCTAAACGACACTAGGATACACAACACATAAAACGACGCAACAAACATGCTGGTTTCCATTATTATTATTAATTACAACACATTCCAGATCACTTGCGAATGCATAGAAAGTGTAATTAAGTGGACCAAAAGTGTTCCTTACGAAATCATTCTGGTTGACAACGCCTCACCCAATGATAAACCCGATGAGTTTTTGAGCAAGTTTCCGGGGATAAAACTGATAAAAAGCAAAGAAAACGGTGGCTTTTCTAAGGGAAATAATCTTGGAATTCACGCTGCCAATGGTGACGTTATTCTATTACTCAATTCCGACACCTATTTAGTAGAAGATAGTATTAGTGATGCAGCTAATTTTCTTCAGGATCATTCTGATATTGGAGCACTCAGTGTCCGGTTAACGTACCCGGATGGGAAATTACAACATACAGCAAGGAAATTCCGGAGTATACAAAATGAAATATTGGATGTTTTTCGTCCATTCCTAAAGATGCTCCCCTATCACAAACGATCAGGATTAATGCTCAACCAATACTTCAAAGGTGATTATAATACCTATTGCGATTGGGTGAGTGGCGCTTTCATGATGTTCAATAGATCTTTACTAAATAGCATGCCTAACAAGCAACTGGATGACCGGTTTTTTATGTATGGAGAAGACCAACTTTGGTGTTGCCAGTTCAAGGAGTTGGGTTTCCCCTCCTATTATTTCTCTGAAACAACAGTTATCCACATACACAATGCAAGTACTTCTGCATCGAAACAGCAGCAAATACTTAAAAAAATACTAGAACTTGAACTGTACTTATATGCTTATCGAAATGGCAAGTCAATAAGTTACCAAATTTTTAAACTCATATTGACAGCCAAAGAAATGGGTAGGTACTATGTTAAAGTACTGGCTTTCAAATTATTTAAGTACAAATTCAGGTAGAGCCGGACACCGTTCATTGTTGCGGAAAAAGAATAGCATTAATACTTTCTTACCGTCCTAAAACATTGAATTTCCTGCTTAACAGTATAGTCAAATATTTCTTTATCTTTTTCGGCAAATGCGCAGATATCTGTATACAAAGTAACATTGCGACCCGAAAAATAATGCACCAGTTCATTTATAATGGCAAAATCTTTTTCAATGTCGCATGAAACCAGGTAATCGCCATTGCTCATGTAAAAGATCAGGTACCTGTAACCGCAGTCTTTCAAATAGGGTATTAACGTAAATGGATCATCGTTATTAGTAGTGAACAAATACGGATCGAATTCAAAAAACAGGATGGGATTTGATTTTCTTAAATAATTTGTACACCCCCTTAAGATAAGGCCATCATATCCATCAGTATCAATTTTCAATATTTTGCTGTCCTGAAACGCAGGAAAATCATTTAGGATATCCTGTAAAGTCCTGACTGAGTTTTTTGTGTCACTTTGGACCATAAAGGCGGTCCCTCTTTCATTTTTTAGCTCAATATTCGTTTCCTTGGTTTCTGCTCCTACTATCGAATGGCAAATGGAAATATTTTTGTATTGGCTTACATTTTGCCGTAGAATATCCAAATATTTTTCATTGCCGTCTATGCATAGAATTGGTGCATCAGATAGATTTTTTATATAAGCAACTGTATCCCCTATGTTTGCTCCTATATCTATTACCTTTA
>CANCOG010000598.1 GCA_947379685.1 Flavipsychrobacter stenotrophus
AACGTTGCGCCCTTCTCCGCCCCGCATACTTGGCCGTACAATTGTTGAGTTCATACGCATACTTATTCCCGAAACCACCATCCTCATCTGCAGTATCCTGTTTATCGCTTACTCACACGATCTGCTGGTGGAAAAGCATTGGTGGGAAATTGCCTACAAGCTGCCTTTTTACTACCTCTACTACATGGGGCTACCTGCGTTCTTCGTTACTGTAGTACTCAAGTGGATCACCATAGGTAAGCACAAATCGGAACAAAAGCCCATGTGGACTTCCCGTGTTTGGCTGAGTGAGGCCATCACTTCTACCTACGAAGCACTTACCGTGCCCTTTGTGCTCGATTACCTGCGCGGCACACCCTGGTTGCCTATCCTGTTGCGATTGCTCGGTGTAAAAACCGGCAAACGTGTGTGGATGAACACCACCGATATTACCGAATACGATATGGTAGAAATAGGCGACGACACCGCCATGAACGAAGATTGCGGCCCGCAAACCCACCTCTTTGAAGACCGTGTAATGAAGGTAGGCCCCATAAAAATTGGCAAGCGCTGCAACATTGGCGCCCGGACTATCATCCTTTACGATTCCGAAATCGGCGACAACGTAGGCCTCGACCCACTTTCCCTCGTCATGAAGGGAGAAAAACTGGAGCCTTCTACGAATTGGGGTGGTAGCCCGGTGAGGCCGGCGTAAGGGGGGCTATTTCTGTACACTTGTAAAATTTAGCAATAAGGCAGTATTGATTGGGAACTTTCTGTTACGACAGGCCGTCGATGAATGAATGCTTTCGTCAGCGGTGCATCGTAATTGGAAGGCCCAGCGAAATGCCAGGGTTAGTCTCAGTTTATAGTCCGTTTTTGGGAGTTTTCCTTCACAGTTTTTTGTTATTAGGGTGTTGTGGGCTACATCCAGGCATTGAAATGCCCCTATGCCGAAACAGAGGGGAGAGTGAACGGAGCTATTTTGTCAGCCATCTACACGATCAATAAAATAATTTTGTTGACTCAAATTTAATACATAGCTTTGTGATGTATCGTTATCCGATGCAACAACGAGCTATGAGTCAGACAGAACTATTAAAAGGAACGCTAGGCACCATAATACTCAGGTTGCTTGAAGAAAAAGATCGCATGTACGGTTATGAGATTGTTCAGCTGGTAAAGGAGATGAGTGGTGACAGGATATTGGTAAAAGAGGGTTCTCTCTACCCGGCGCTGCATAAACTGGAAGCTGATGGCCTCATTGTCTCTGAAGAAGTTTTTATAGGCAAGCGGGCGCGTAAATACTATGCGCTCACCAAGCCGGGCAAGAATGCCGCAAAAGAGTCAGTAAATGAGCTACTGGTTTTCTTACAGACGATCCATAATTTGGTAACGGCGACGCCAGCATCCTCTTATGGTATAGCTTAAACACAAACGGCATTGTTTCACAAAATATAGCATACAATGTATTGCATCACCGATGAGCAAATAGAATACATCCTCAATGACATTAGACGTAATGGAGTTGAAATGGAGGACCTGCAGTTGAACCTCCTGGATCATATCTGTTGTAAAGTGGAGCAGGAGTTCAAAGAGAACGATGACTTTGAGCGCTTCTATGAGCAGGTTGTACAACAGCTCTGCAGTACCAGCCTTTACGAAATAGAAAAGGAAACCATCAATTTACTAACATTCAAAAACTATTATGCGATGAAAAAAACAATGATAGTGAGCGGGGCCATATCTGTGGCCACTCTTTTAGTAGGTTCCATCTTCAAAACTATGTATTGGCCCGGTGCCAGCATATTGCTCACACTCGGCATAGGCACCTTTAGCCTATTATTCCTGCCGTTATTATTCATTATCAAGGCCCGCGAGGCAAAAATTTTAGGCGACAAGTTTGTCCTGGCGATCGGTTCTCTGGTTGGAGCCATATTTTCTATTGCTATTCTGTTTATTGTTCAGCATTGGCCGGGCGCAAATGTATTGCTTTTTTCGGCGATAATTATTGCAGCATTGGTCCTGCTGCCAACTTATTTTTTTATCGGTATCCAACGGCCAGAAACCAAGCTCAATACTATCCTTATGTCAATAATACTTACCGGTATCATTGGCCTGCAGTTTAGCATTGTCAGGGTCAGGCCCTCTGCGTCACAGACGTGGATAAAAATGGTTACCTATATACAGAATGAAGAATTGCTGAAGAAGATGCAGGCAGGGAGGACATCCGGAAAGCTGGCGACGGACGTTAATGAGATCAGTGAGGAAATTAAGGGTTCAATAATTCAAGCGGCTATTGGGAAGAATTCCATGCCAGCTGACCCTGACAAAATGAATTTACATTTCAATGAGGGTAACCTTGGACAGGAATTTGACAATAATGGCAGGGGCGTCAGGCTACTGGTTCGTCTGCGCAATGCAGTAAATGCCTACAATGCTGAGCAGGCAGCGGCAACGCTCAAAATTCCTGTAAGAAATTCAGTACTGGAGTCTGACCCTCTTATGACAGGAGCACTATACAGCAATCTCTCCTTACTCTACAGCATCAACCAGCTGCAGATGTACCTTGCACTGTCAGAAAACAGTAGGGCAGTAGCAGTGCAGTAGGCGGGTAATTTTGATTTGATTCTCCCTGACGACGCACCTGTGGCCTCCAGGGAGAATCAAATCCACACTGATTACAAGAATGATTTATTGCTTAATTATTTTTTAATTGTGAAGGGCGGGAAAGAAATAAACGATATCCCAACAACCCCCATTACCCCTGAGTCAACAAACCGATAGTTGTAATTATCGTGCCCTGTGATAAAGCTTGCAAAAAAGCCAAATTCCTTTGACCCTGAGAACGGAAATAATGATGCCGTTGTTACACTTCGAAATGGATTCACAGACGGATGTGCTCCTTGTATTATTTCACATTTTTCCAATAGTGAGTAGCGCGCCCCATCTTTTAGAAATAGACATTTCTTTTTTAGCGTGTGGATGTATTCATAGCCCACGTGAAAGCGGAGCCTGCCATATATCTTAATATCAGCATCACTATAGCCACCAAAAGGCAGTAGCCCCAAAAAATTATCGTGGTAGATGGTCAGACCGGCCAGTATTGAATGTGTCCGGCACGGAATGTAGTTTGCATCTAGTTTATTGAATCGGTAGTTTCCGTATATTTCAGTAATGTCAGTTGAAAAGTTTCCGTTTTTTCGGTTCAATATTGCAGTCAGATTGGTTTTATCGTTGATTGTGGCATAAATACTGTCACATTGCGGCGAAGCATCATCGTATTTTTCACTGAATGCACATCCAGATTGGCCATTTGAATAATGACCACTTTCCAGCGACAATATGAGTAAATTACTGTCATGACATCGGAATACTTGTTGTGTGCCAATCAGGACTTTAAATGATGGCATTTTGACTGGGAGGGAGTTTTCTGTGTACATCCTCCATTGCGGTTTCGCAGCAATATAGTAGGCTTGGGCGCGGTTCTT
>CANCOG010000599.1 GCA_947379685.1 Flavipsychrobacter stenotrophus
TTTTTATCGTTCAGCAAGCACACTTCGTCTTCATCAGTATAGCCGTTACTGGCCCTTGCATCGGCCACTAGCTTCTGGATATCATTCTCTACAAAGTAGCTTGCTGGGTCCTTTTTGTTTTCCAGTTCATTGAGCTTTTTGCGGGCTGCATAATTTGTAGGGCTATACCTAATGGCCATTTTCAGGGCCTCTATGGCTTCACTTTTCATACCCTTTGCCACGTAAATGGACGCCTTTAGCGGGAAATAATGCTCTGAATACGGCGCATATTCTATTGATTTGTTGATCATCTCCAGTGCTTGGTCGTATTCATGCATTTCATAGAGAGTCTTGGCATAATCACGATACCAGCCAACTGCACCAGGACTATATTCGAGCATTTTCCTGAAACACTTCATGCCTTCCTCCTTCTCCCCGAGCTTAAAGTAGTTGTCTTTGATTTTCACCAGCATAGCTGGACTGAAACTTTGCTTTTCACATTTAACCAATATCTCATTAGCCGCGCGAAGGTCCTTTGTGCCATTGAGTGCAATTGCAAATTTATCCATAACAATATCGTAAACGTCCGGGTAGCTGTTGAAAGCCTTATCAATTTCCTTTGTTACCCGTTCATTGTCTTTCTTTTTGTAAAGTGCTTCAATCAGTTTTAACTCCCCGTCAGCACGTTCCCCGTAAAGTGCCATGTACCTATCCATAAGTGCAATGGCATCATCCCACTTTTCCTTACCCAAAGCTTCGTAGTAACGAAGAACCAGACCACTAGGACTTTCGGGGTCGTGGGTCTTGATCGATTCCTTTTCTTTCGAAACGGTTACAAGATTCTTTTCCTTTGTAGCCAGGCTTATTATTGTTTCCGAAATATAGGAACAGTAAGGGGCCATCGCTTTGAGTTGTGCAAGAACATGAAATGCCGGGTCTCTGTTTTCATTTCTGTCATAAGTATTCATGAGCATCAACAGGTTCAAAAATCTGTTACCAGTACCCGCTGCCACCAGGGTTTCAAAATATTGTTCAGCAAAAAAAGGGGTTCTTTTTACTTCATAAGGTGTTGCTTTATTATAGGGTTTGTAGCTACTTTGTGTTACAAGGTCTTCAAGCAGGTTACCTTTAACGTCATATAACCGCATCATAAAATTGTTGCTCCTGATTTCGCTTGACCCCAATTGAACGAGTACTCTGTTGAATCCTTTTTGAAATCTCACCTGATAACTGAATACATCAGAATTTGTATTCCTTTCCGTCTGTTCGCTACCCACTAAAAAATCATTTACCCAGACTTTCAACGACCCCGAAACCCCAAGCTTCATTACCGCTTCTTGCGCTTCGGCACTCTGAATAAAGGTTTGGGCATAGACAACTGAATTATCACAAGTATAGTGTAGCTCAAAATCATACCACCGGTCGGTACGAGCATCGTTGAGATTGAACCATTTTACCGAAGCACCTATCTTATTGGTAAACTCATAATCACCTTCAGGGTGTGCAAGTACCCCAAAATCCTTGTTGAAACCACTACCCGAAATATTTTCAAACACCCCAACCGTACTCCAGTTCTTCACATCGCCATTATGTTTGTACAAGGCACGCGCGCCATCAAAATCGCCCTTTCGAATGGCTACAGCAGCTAATCCTTCATTGGCAACTTCGCGAGATGCCATATCTGCACGCGGGTCCGTAAGGACCTTTTCCAGAAATTCACGAACGTTTTCATTCCTGGTATCGTACAAGCTACCACTGTGCCTGGCATAGAAATATGGATATGGATTATCTGATTGATCGAAAACCTTCTTAAAATCTTCGAAAGCTTCGTTGTAGTGCCCAAGATCTTCTCGAATTATCGACAATAAAAGGGATGCATCCTTACTGGTTGCTCCATCTTTTTGCAAGCGCTCCAGGCCGCTAATGGCTTCGGTATATTTATTGATTTGAAATAATTGCACGCATTCATCGAACGACTGAGCGGATGCAACACAATACAGGAAAACCAAAACAACTAAAAGAGGTGCCTTTTTCATAATCAATTTTGCGGGTAACAACCCATGCTGCAAGTTGATTAAAAAATGGGGAATAGAAAAATAGGGGGAAATAATTCAGCTTTGTCGAACATGCATGTATAAAAAAAGCCGCAAGGCTGCCTTAGCAACATTGCGGCAATTCCGCCACTCAACAATCACTGAACCAAGAGTTAAAAAAATCTTTGAGAAGCCCGATGCTTTTACAACAAGCAACTATTGACACATCAGGTATCTCCAATCATCTTAAAAATCGAGGCCCAGCTTTTAGATTGAATTATTAATTTAGTATATCATTATATTATGGGTTTGCCGTAGTTACCTGTTCTGCTGACTTTGCATTGTCAGGCATGGTGGCCAACTCACGGTCAATGTTATATAGTGCATCTCCGTTGGCATTTTTGCCGCCGGCAATTTTAATTTTTGCCAACAGGTCCATGGCCAGCGTTTCTTCTTCAATTTGTTCCTTTACAAACCACTGCATAAAATTCCAGGTAGCCCAGTCTTTTTCTTCCATACTCATATTAACCAGCATGTACACCGCCTGTGTATTATCTACCTCGTGGGCAAATATTTTCCCGAAGCAGTCTGCCAGGTTTTCAGGATCAGCAAACGGGGCAGGTATAGGTGCGATAACTGGTTTGGCACCGCGCTTCATGATATACTCCAGCATTTTCATCATGTGATTCCGCTCTTCGGCCGCATGACGGAACAGAAAATTGGCAACACCTTCATACCCTTCATTGTCTGCCCATACGGCGTAGGATAAATATATCTGAGCGGCATGTGCCTCCTTGGTCATTTGACTATTAATGGCATGTGCAAGAGTATCGGAAAGTCTGTTGGTATTCATAGTGTGGTCGTCTGTTTACAAATAGGGTCAATAAAAACCTTGCCACGGAGAGGCAGGGTGCATACAATTAGAACAAATTATTTATTGCGCTCTTCCCTACCTTTACACCCTCATGCCCAATTTCTATATAATAGCAGGATGTAACGGCGCTGGAAAAACCACTGCCAGTTTCACGGTACTACCTGAGATTCTTGACTGTCGTGAGTTTGTGAATGCTGATAACATCGCTTACGGTATTTCTCCGTTCAACGTCGAGAATGCGGCGATTGAGGCGGGCAGGATCATGTTGCACCGTATAGATGAATTACTTGGACTCGGTGAAGACTTTGCCATAGAAACAACGTTGTCAGCAAAAAGCTATGTCTCCCTGACCAAGAAAGCCCAATCAATGGGTTACACGGTTACTCTATTATATATTTGGCTCAGTTCCCCCGAAATGGCAATGGAGCGGGTTGCAGAACGGGTTAGCAACGGCGGCCACAACATACCGATCGATGTAATTAAGAGACGATATATAAAGGGAATCAGGAACTTTTTCCATCTTTTTACGCCCGTTTGCGATTCCTGGTACTTGATAGACAATTCTATGGGAAAAATGGCAGTT
>CANCOG010000600.1 GCA_947379685.1 Flavipsychrobacter stenotrophus
GTTGCGAGGTGAAACATCCATGGTGGGTGCTCTTCCAGCGATCGTGGTCTGCGGTTACAAAGAATTGCATGTTTATTCTCAATTATTTCTGTTTGGACAAACAAATTACTGAATGCCGGATGGGCTGTATCTGCAGCCGACGAGGCTAACACTACTTCAGCATATGTGGTAATTTCAATTATCTTTTGCTTCCTGCTATGATTGGTGATGTGCACCCGTCTCATTTCAATGTCATCTTCCGGAGATATGACTATCTCGGTATAGGTTTCAATGCTGAAATCCCTGCGTCTGAACTCAGCGCGCCCCTGCGTAAATGAAACTTCATAATTCTTGGGCTGTTTAAGGGTTGGCTGATAGGTATTTGACCAATATTCGCCGTCTTCAACATTTCGAATATAGCAAAAAGCCCCCCAGTTGTCTCGTGTACTGTCTTCGCGCCACCTCGTTACCGAGATGTCTTTCCATCGGCTGTAACCTCCGCCGGCATTAGTTATCATTACATGATAGCGGCCATTCGAAAGCAACTGAACCTCTGGCGTAGGAGTTTTCGGGGTATTGATCAGCCTTATATTGGGATCGCTTGCAACTGTCTGAACTGTGGCAATATCGGTTGTATGCGAATAGTAGGCCGACGTTTTAGGAATCCTCTCCTGAAGCAATAACATGGTAGCCCTGAATTCCAATTCAGACTCAAATCGCTTTTGCATTGGCTTATCCTGTAAAACATAAGCAAATGATAGCAGACTCATCCCCTGATGATGCGCCATAAACGACTGAATAGTTGCACTCGACTGGCCACGGGGCAACCGGGACGCTGTGTAGTCAATAGCTTCATAAAAACCAAAATTGCCCTCGAATCCTTCGTCTGAAAGGCGTTGCAAATTGCGGCAGGCTTCACCAGGCATCACCATGAGCGCAAGTGCGGTCGCATAGGGCGCAATGACAAGGTCTTCTCCCAACCCCCTTTTCAGCCCCATCCCGGGCACACCAAATGCCTTGTATTGATAATTGAGGCTGGTATCCACCATGTTATACCCAGACTCTGAAACTCCCCAGGGAACGTTGTGTTCCGCTCCATACTTTATTTGCCGTGCGACGGCAGCTTTAAAAGTTTGGTCGAGAAGTGTTTGTTCGTACAGCGGCATAACCAGGAGCGGCATCAGGTATTCAAACATGGAACCACTCCATGAAATAAGTGACGACGCACCTCCGGCATCCGTGAGCAGCCTCCCCAGCGCAAACCAGTTCTCCTGCGGTAATTTCCCCTTGGCAATGGCAACAAACGAGCAAAGACTTGCCTCGGAAGCCAGAAGATCATAATACCCTGAATCCTTCCGATGATCATCAACGTTGTAGCCGATGGTTAACAGATGTTTTGACTTGTCATACAGGAATTCATATTCGGCATTAGAAAACTCAAGGAATTTGACGCATATTTCATCAATTTCAGATATCCTACGGGATGCATTCTGTGCAGCAAGCAAAACGTTGCTTTTAAACAAATCATACCATTTGGTATACTCCAGGGATGATCCTGAATCGATAGCCGTATTTTTTTTCTGCACTAAACCGGATGGCAACGCAGCAATTTCCGTCAATGTCAGGAAACCACTTGCAGCATTTGGCAAGGGGTATCCCTCTGCCGGAGGAGTAAGCGACAACCAGGGGAACAGGCAGGCCAGCTCAGCGAGAATTTCTTTACATCCTCTCGTAAGGGCAGCCAGCCACCAGTCCGCATCCTGGCTGCGATTAAACGATCTGTCATTTTCAATTTTTTCATTGTCTTTTAGTAGCCCTTCAATGAAGGACTTTAGTAACTCTGGAGATATCGCCGGGGTTTGGCTGAAATTCCCCACAGCATTCCGCAACTTGTCCACCTCATGATTTCCCGGAATAGCCCGATCGATAATGTTCAATGTATCTCTAAGGCCGGCGATCAGTTTTGCCGGGTCTGTCCGCTCGTCCTTAAGAGTAAGCAAACCCTGCCTGGCAACAAGTATATGCCCTTCCATATTACCACTATCAACAGTCGATATATATTTGGGGTTAAGCGGTTGCAGCGAAATAGTATCATACCAGTTATATAAATGACCACGATATCTTTCCAAAAGCCCCATTGTCTTAACAGTATTGGCTGTTCTGCTAACTAGCGCCCCCATGGTAATGAAACCGAAATCGTAGGCCG
Source organism: Flavipsychrobacter stenotrophus (assembly GCA_947379685.1). Taxonomy (GTDB): domain Bacteria; phylum Bacteroidota; class Bacteroidia; order Chitinophagales; family Chitinophagaceae; genus Flavipsychrobacter; species Flavipsychrobacter stenotropha_B. The sequence continues at coordinate 2,186 of CANCOG010000600.1, forward strand.
ACAAGTTGGCCAGAAGCGCCAGGCCAATATTGGTGGGTGAAGTGCGATGCGCCACCTTGCCTTCAGGATTTAGCTGAAAATTGTCGGGAGGCAGCCAGTTGTTTTCTGTTCCCATAAACTGTTCAAAAAATGCCCAGGTCTTACGGGAAATATTTCTGAGAAACGTAACCTGATCAGGCGTCAATTCAGATTTTGCCATCAGTTTTGGCTGACTTATCAACCAGGCTACGGCAGGGCCAACCAGCCATAGTAGTAAAATTGGTCCGGCAATAATTATCGCAGATGGATAAAACACCATCAATGTGATAAATGTTGCGATAGCAAGGAACGGGTTAAACCACATTGTATTGAGATATGACCAAAGGCTATCTCCACCTGAAGGTCTTTGGCCTCCCGATGGGTTCCACTCAAGTAGTTTTTTATGACTGAAAAACATTCTCCAGCTTGTTCTGATTATAGCGTCGATATTATTGAAGCTTTCATATGGAAGACAAATGATAAAAAATACCTTAGTGGAAAACTGATCGGCAAGTGATGTAGCGGAATTGCTGATATGCTGCTTTAATGTAACATCAACAGGCTTTTGCAGCAGACTCCATGCTGAAAAAATTACTGCAGGCAGCATGATGATTAAAATAGCTACCAGTGTCCAGCATACCGGAGCGTTAAGGATGGTCCATCCTAACAACAGAAGGAGCAGGTGTGCGACCGGCACAAGGCTTCTTCTCAGATTGTCGAATATTTTCCACCTTGACAGCAATGATAGCGGATTCTTCCTGAACTTATTGTCCTTGCCGGGCGCGAACGGTAAGCACCAGCATCCGATCTGCCAGTCTCCCCGAATCCATCGGTGATGCCTTTTAGCATTAGCATTGTATGTTGCTGGAAATTCTTCATACAGCTGTACGTCGCTTAACAATCCCGATCTGGTAAAACAGCCTTCCAGAAGATCATGACTGAGAATGCGATTCTCCGGCAAACGATCGTTCAGTGCTTTTTCAAAAGCATCAATCTCATAGATACCCTTGCCTATGAATGAGCCTTCAGAAAATAAATCCTGATAAACATCTGATGTGAGTCGTGTATAAGGATCAATGCCGGGTTCGCTGCTATGCATGAGCGTAAACATCGACGATCCTGATGTTGACAAGCTAACCGACGCCCTTGGCTGTAAAATGCCGTAGCCCTTGGTCACTCGCTGCTTTCGTTCGTCGTAATATGGTTGGTTTAAAGGGTGCGCCATTGCAGCAACCAATTTCCAGCCAGCGTCCCTTGGCAA
>CANCOG010000601.1 GCA_947379685.1 Flavipsychrobacter stenotrophus
TCTGCACTCGAAAACGCACTGTCAATCAATTTATTCCGATAACAATAGTCTGAAACAATGTCTCTATTGTGAACATTTTTGAGCCAATCCGGAGATGGTATCGTGAAGGCTTCCGATAAATTAATAGATATACAGACAGGATAGTTTACTAGATAGGAGATCTTAACGACACGTTTCACAAAAATATTGGAAATAGCAATTTCCTTAGCCTGGAATGCTTTGTCCATTTTCCGGGCAAAAAATATGTACTTACTAAGGCAAGAATCAATATCGCCACGAGATGTGCCGGCATTCATCCATGCCAAATCATATGCCTTTGATTTATATAGTAAAGCCAGATCAAGAAACTGGTAATTATCTGCTTTACGTGTCGATGTCTCCCTGATCAAGTAATCCTGCAACGCAATAATGCGATCTAACGTTATAAAATCTGGAAAACTACCCCATGCGTTTTCATTGAGCAGTATGTGGTCGCTCGCACCAGACATGTTACCGTCAACGCTCTCTGCAAACCTAAATGATAGCTCATCTTGGAGCAGCATGAGCAGACTGAATTCGTTATACTTCGTGCATTTGATTTTTTTAACAAATTCCATACCCTCATTGGTTGTCAATTTATTGCACACCAACAAATCTGTAAGTAAACGCTGATAACTATATCCAAAATTAGAGCTATAAATAATAGCTTCATCATATTTCATTAGCGAATCATAACTCCTTGATAAGCTTGCAATATTTCCGCTAAGTGCAAATAAATTACAGAGTTCGTAATAACCGCCATTGTGTGTAATTGTACCACTATATTCATACTGTTTTACTAGCTGCTCCCTGGGGTATAGTTTATTAAAAACTGACACATTATGTCCGAAAGGATTTATTTTGTCTACTATTTGGCTGATAACCGAGGAATCATAGGCACATAGTTCCGGTAATGTTTGAATTAGTTTGTTAACATCGTTTATTGGCAATTTTCCCAGAAGAGATGTATCCGACAATAATTTAAGAGAGGCATCTAGCGCTTTCCCGCGAAAAGCTTGATAATTTTCATCGATCTTCTTTTCCTGAAAATGGTATTTATTTTTCTTGAGGGCTATATGCTCAAATGTAAGTGCCAAAATATTGTTGATATTTTGAGCGGTAGCTTTGGTTGTAGTAAATGGAGCGCTTTTATTGAACAATTCAAATTGCGTCATAATAATACTCCCTAATAGTTCTATATCCTTTTCTGATGACTTCTTATTTTTTTGGCATTCAAATGTAGTCAGGAATTCACTCCTAAGAATCTGCATCTTCTCTGAATCACTATTAAAGCAAGTGAGCAGGCTTCGGTAAGCTCCCGGATGAAGCCTTTCCTCAGTAATGATAAAAATTGCTTTGGAGTCGTTGTTTATGTACTTGGAACTCAATAGTTCTTTCCCCTTAGCTTCCATTTCAGCAGCAACATATTCATTTTGCTTTTTCCGGAAGTCAAAGGTGAAATAAGTGCAACTGACAAAGAGAAAAAGCAAACCAAATGCAGCAATTATTTTGTTGGCGCCGTATTTAATAATAGCCCTGTTAACGAATAGCTTTCTGGCACTTTTCCTCAGAAACTCCGAAGCATTAAGTAGTGTCCGCTCTGCTTCTGCAAGTTTTTGATCATAACTTATGTTCCGTTGATCATATTTTACCAGCCAATATCTATTGGGTTTTGCCTTTTTAAACCAGTCTTCGAAAAAGGTAAGCGGGCCTATCGGCAGCAGATAACCCGTTGATCTTTGGTTATTTACCCACCTTTGGAGCTGCTTATTAAAGTCCTGAAAATTCAGAAAATCTTCATACTCATGCCTCGCCCAATCAGTGAGTTGTGCCCAGTTGCGAATCAGACTCTCATGAGTAATATCTAGAACAATAGCTGCATCGAGATCCTCAGTTTCCGGTGCTTCAGTTATAAAAGGCTTTAAAAATGTATTTCCCTGCCTACGAAAAATATTCAATATTTTCCCAGTCTGTGATACAGTTAGGTCCTTGCGGTTGATGATCTGCGTTATTTCCTGCAATGTCATCCTGTTCCGCACTGCCCTTCCTTCATCTATCTTGGTAAGGCACTTAAAGGCTGTTTCAATAATCAGTTTTGCATCCCGGTCTGATACTTTTTCATTTTGGTACTTTCCGTGTACCTCACCTGCTGCACGTTCAAATAGTTCATTGGCATGTGTATCCAAGACATTATCCAGCGAAGGGTGAGCGAAAAACGGCAGCTTAAAATCTGGTACTGCCGGTAACCATCGTTCAAATGCTGCCTTATCGGTAGCATTAAGATATTTGCGGTCAAGGCCGCCCACTTTAGCAAAATGTAGCAGATCAAGTTCTTCAACACCCATACCTGCACAATGCCAAATCTGGCTTAGGGCATGTTGCAAAACGGGTAGTTGGTCTATGCCTTCGTCAAGCTTGGAAATTAGCGTTTCTACTAATCGTTTCGATATCTTATCCCCATTTAATAATGCCGGTTCTTCTATTACCTGATAAAGCTCCCTTCGGTTTAGCCGGGGTACAAAAAACTGGCTATACCCAATGTACTCTGGCAATCCTCTAAAAGCCGCACACGGCCCTATATAATCTGACCGCATTGTACAAATGATATATATTGGTATGTCGTTTTCCAGTGCGATCCTAGCTGTTTCCAATAATACGTTCATAACTGCCTGTGCAGCAAATGACGGCCGTCCATCAGGGTAATTCTCTGTATTTGTGAAAAATTCCTCGAACTGATCTACTAGTATCAGCAGGTTAGATGCCTTCCTTTTTCTCTTCTTTTTTTCAGGCTCGTCAAGGTTCTTAAATTCCTCCAGACTTTGGTCAAGGTAGCTAGATGAAGCTTTGTAAATATCAATAAGAGCCGAGAACCCATAACTCAGTTCTTTCTCCGTTTGGTCAAGGCTGGTTATACTCAGAGTTTTGCAAATCGATGCCGCAAAATTTTTCAATGGTGATCGCTCGGGCCTGAAATCGGCCACAGCCCAATTATTATGCTTTGCTTTAAAAAATCCCGCTCTTGCGTTCGGAATTACACCAGCGTATACAATTGAAGATTTTCCATCACCTGACGCTCCCGTGAGCATCAGAAATTTTCTTTGCTCCAGCTGACGGATGATTTGCTCAATATGCGTTTCCCTCCCCTTGAAAAAGATGGATTCTTCTTCATTGAACGGCCGTAGTCCGGGATATGGACATATCCGGTTTGCTAACGGGTCGTCAGGCAAAAAAGCTATTGTATTTGCTGGCATTACTTTTCCATTTTAAATTTTTAGCCCCTCAAATGGCGCCTTCAAGAACTTTATCATAATTGATCTTGATTTCAAGCGGTATAAGCTCGCTGGCGACAATTAATGAAACTACCTTAGGTGCCTTAAACTTCTTATTCATATTACTTTCAGGATCCTCATCACCAATTAATAAAATAGGCGTATGTGACGATGC
>CANCOG010000602.1 GCA_947379685.1 Flavipsychrobacter stenotrophus
TGCTCTTTTTCTTCGTTCCATTTATTGGCGAAATGCAAACCGCCGGTTATGGTCTTCGGCAAACCTTCGCCGTTGTACTTGCCATCCCAGCCTACAAAGTCATCACTGCCGCTGTAGTAGGTATACATACCACCGTCGTCATTTACAATTGTATTACCGCTGCTGCCACCAAATTTATCTCTGTCCTCCCAGCCTAGCCCGGCTTTATCGGTATTTGACACAATGCCAAATGCAGTAAACTGCCGTTTGCCTTTAAATGCATTGAGCATGCCCTGGTTCTGATAAAAACCATCTGTTCCGCCTCCTGCATCCACCTTCCCGAAAACACCCTTCTTCATGTTTTCTTTCAGCTCCACGTTAATGGTCTTGGTCTTCTGGCCATCGTCAACACCTGTGAATTCTGCCTGCTCGCTTTTTTTATCAAACACCTGTACTTTGTTTACCGCCGCTGCCTGCAAACCCTTAGTAACTACCTTTGGGTCATCAGAGAAAAACTCTTCTCCATCCACCAGAATCTTAGTTACTTCCTCGCCCTGTGCGGTTACTTTACCGTCCTTATCCACCTGAATGCCGGGTAGTTTTTTGAGCAGGTCTTCCACGTTGGCATTGGCCTTTGTCTTGAAGCTATCCGCCATATATTCGGTAGTATCTCCCTTAATTTTAATGGCCGCAATTTGCTTTGTGAGCACGAACTCCTTTAACAGATGTTCTTTCGACATTACTGGTATTATGCCCAGATCAGTTGCCGGAGTTTTGATGTCGAGCACATCTATATAATCAGCAAAACCCGGGTAGCTTGTGCGCAGCCTGTACTTGCCTTCATGTGCTGTGCGCAGCTCAAAGCTGCCATCAACGCCCGTTCGGGCAAATGTTTCGATCACAGAATCCTTTGCCCGCACCAGAGAAACTGATGCGTGGTTTAGTCTCAAAAAATTCAAAGTGTCTGATAGTATTCCTTTTACCACATATTGTGCATTGCAATAGCCGGAGGAAAGAAGAGCAAGCAGAAGTAGCTTAATGAATGTTTTCATGGAGTGGGAATTGGCAGAGAGATAAATAGTGTAGTGTAAAAAAAGTAAAGTAAAGTGAATATCAAGTCACCCCAATTGGGTATTTAACGTTATTTAACTAAGATTTACAATAGGTCATTTATACTTACCACAGTTTAAATTGTCAATAGACCTTTTTAACACAAAGGGCACTCCACGATGGCCATCAGGATCAATATGATACGAAAAAATAAGCGCACAAAGTACGGCCAACGCAATTGCACCAATCTATGCAGGTTATCGCATTCACTCCACATAAATGCAGGTTATTGGATAATAGTTGCAGTTTCAAGAAGATTTTGTTGTTATCACAAGCTAAACCTTTAACCAGATAATATAACAACATTTATGATTTACGATTCATAAATCGTAAATAGTTTAATAATTTTAAAGTCCATTCCTTCCTCCTACCCGAAAAGTTAGCGCAAAGGCAGGTTGGCAAATGTGCATTTTTGCATATCCGAAAATATTTTATGAACTTTAAAAACCAGAACGGGCCATTGGGAGTATATACATAACGTTTTAAAATTTGGATACGTACATGGAAAGCAACTTAAGGCGGATCTACAATCCGATACAAAAAGACTATGTGACCTTTCTGAAAACCGCCGATGAGACAAATGGCGAGTGTACCCTGGTTGAGGTGGAACTGGCTGCCGGTGGCGGTGTCGGGCTGCATTACCACAAGACCTACGCTGAGAAGTTTGATTGTATCTCTGGCGAGCTTAAGGTGCAACTGGGCAAGGTGGTTCATACGCTTAATTCCGGAGCCACTGCTACTGCACAGGCTAATATTAACCATCGCTTTTTTAATACATCGAAAGACACCTGCACGTTCCGGGTGGAGTTACGACCAGCCAGCAAGGGCTTTGAACGCTCGTTACAAATAGGTTATGGCCTGGCCCGTGACGGACAAACCAAGAAAAACGGCTTCCCGAAAGACAAACTGGCCCTGGCATGGCTGTTTGATATCAGCGAAAGCAACCTCCCCGGCTGGATGAGCTTGTTTGAGGGCATACTCCGGCGCCAATCGAAAAAGGCTATTGCGAAGGGGCTCGATAAAGAGCTGACGGAAAAGTATGTGCAATTTTAAAACAATGCCCCCGGCTCCGGTCCTCTTCTGCGACCGAGGTGCTTGTAGGCTTTGTCGGTGGCCTCGCGGCCACGGGGGGTGCGCATAATGTACCCTTCCTGAATGAGGAATGGCTCGTATACTTCTTCAATAGTTCCGGCCTCCTCACCTACGGAGGTGGCTATGTTGTTGATACCTGTAGGCCCGCCCTTGAATTTATCTATCAGGGTCGTGAGTATTTTGTTATCCATATCATCCAGTCCGCTTTCATCAACATTCAGCGCCCGCAACCCATGGTCTACAATATCGCGGTCAATAACTCCATTGCCGAGAACCTGGGCAAAATCACGCATACGGCGCAGCAGTCCGTTGGCAATACGCGGGGTACCACGACTGCGGCGGGCAATCTCCATAGCAGCGTCAGATGTTACTCTTACATTGAGTACTCCGGCTGCCCTGATGATGATCATCTGCAATACCTCGGCAGTGTAATATTCCAGCCTCGATTTAATACCAAACCTGGATAGCAATGGCGCGGTAAGTAGGCCACTACGGGTGGTAGCACCCACCAACGTAAACGGATTTAACGACAACTGAATAGACCGGGCTGAAGGGCCAGAATCGATCATGATGTCTATCTTGAAATCCTCCATAGCCGCATAGAGGTATTCTTCGACAACGGTACTCAGGCGGTGTATCTCATCAATAAATAACACGTCCCTCGTTTCGAGGCCAGTAAGCAAGCCGGCGAGGTCGGCAGGTTTTTCTATTACGGGTCCGCTGGTTTCTTTTATGTTTACGCCCAGTTCATTGGCAACGATGCGGGAGAGCGTGGTTTTCCCTAGCCCGGGAGGGCCATGAAACAGCTCGTGATCCAGCGCTTCACCCCGCATATTGGCCGCCTTAATAAATACCCGCAAATTCTCTACCAGCTTTGGCTGGCCGGAGAAATCGGCGATATTCTGCGGCCGTATGGTATTTTCAAATTCCTTCTCCTGTTTGGAAAGATCATCTGTTGGCCGCACGTTGGACTTTGACATGGGTTAAAATTAGGGAAAAAATTGCGGCGGCGGGACGAGTATATATTTGTCCAACCATGGAGTGCTCAAAATGCAACTACTTCTTCAAACTCATTTCCTGGTACAACATCTTTATCAAACCATCAGCTAGTCCTATTTTGGGAACGTATATTTCGTCGGCATTGGCCCAGCGCATTACAGATATATATACCTGCAATGCAGGTACAATTACGTCGGCACGGTCATCGCGGAGGTGATACAAGTGTTTTCGTTCTTCCAGGGTAGAGTAAC
>CANCOG010000603.1 GCA_947379685.1 Flavipsychrobacter stenotrophus
AGTGCAGGTTGATCTCATCCATAGGCAATACCTGTGAATAGCCACCACCGGCAGCGCCGCCCTTCATGCCAAAACAAGGTCCAAGGCTAGGCTCACGCAACGCTACAGCAGCCTGCTTGCCTATATAGTTGAGCCCGAGAGAAAGAGCAACACTGGTAACGGTCTTACCTACACCTGCCTTATTAGGCGTAACGGCAGTAACAAGAATGAGGTTGCTGTTCTTAATTTTGTTTTCGTCGATATAAGACAGCGGAACCTTTGCCTTGTACTTTCCGTAAGGTATTATGTCTTCAGGGTCAATGCCTGTGTTTTGTGCTATCTGCGCAATTGGCTTGAGCTTTGCAGCCCTTGATATTTCAATGTCTGAGGGGAATTTTGCGACATTTGATTCAGTGGACATAGTTCTGTTTTAGATTTAGTGATGAAATAACGGTACAAGTTAATGATAGCTGATTGAAAATCCATAAAAAAGCGGGTTAAACTTAAGATTGTATAAATTTTCCGTTACAATGCTGCCAATAATGTAAGTTTGTACTCTGATTCACAATCTAAAAAATCTAAAATGGAAACTCCAAAGCCAGCAGCTTCAACTAATCCAGCCGGACAGAAAAAAGCACCCACCAAGTTACCTTCAAAGCCACTGTCGTTTTCTGGTCAGGCGCAATCAAAAAAAGGCCAGAAAGGTGCTAAGATCAATTCAATTAATTCTACTAAGAAGGGTGGCGTAAACCTGATGAAGAAGTTGAGTGGCATGTAATTGTTGCCGTGACGGATACATTGTTTTAATCCAAAAACTACCATTGCGTTACATCGGAGTGTCTGATATTTTATGCCCTGTTGGCAACAGAAACTAGTCCTGGAACATTTCTGTAAGATCAAGTGTGAAACCTTCTAAAACAGTAGATTGTACAGTGTCACCTGATACAAATGGGCGGGAGGTTTGGAACTTACCATCTTTAAGTACGTAGACCTCAACTGTTTGATAAACCGGGTAGACCACCCAATATTCTTTTACACCTGTTTCTTCGTACAGGTCATATTTGTATTTTAATTCTTTTTTATTGTTGGATGGAGATAGAATTTCGACAATAATATCCGGTGCTCCAATTCCTCCGCGTTCATCCAACTTTGTTGGATCACATATCACACAGATGTCCGGTTGCACTACGGTTAGAATATCTTTATCATCAATTGATTTTCTCGGGAACCGTACATCAAATGGAGCAGAGAACAGGTCGCACTTTTTTCCACGAAGGTGGATGAATAACATGCCGTGGATGTAGGAAGAAATTTTTTGGTGCAGCCTGTTGGGGGCTGACATTTCAAAAACTTTACCCTTTATTAGCTCCACCCTCGTTTCAAACTGCCATTCGAAATAGTCTGCATATGTGTAGGTCTTATTTAAGTCGAGGTCGGCGAATTCCATAATGCAAGCTACTTAGAACAAATATAGGAACGAGAAATGAAACTAACGCGGAGTGGTGGACGACTCTAATCCAACAGCCTCAGCAGCTTGTTATCTACCCAGTTAAACAGAACATCGGGCTGGTAGGTACGCCAGTTGGGGTTTTCCAAAAAGAAAACAAACCGGTCAATTTTTGACTGGTGGAAATCATACTGGGTTTGTTCTGGCATATTTAAAGATACGATCCAGCCGCCTTCGTCTTTTACATCTTCATACCACTCTTCGTAGTATTCGCGGTCGCTGCTGTGGAAATTCAGCACGTTTTCGGTAATCAGAATGAACTTATGAATGCCCTGCTTGATCATCACATCTATAATGGAGCGTTTAAACTGCATAATATCGTTTTCAACAGCATCGTTCCATTCACCTATCATCTCAATGACGGCATAGTTCATATCATACTCAACAAACAGTACTTTAAGATAAAGCGTGCGCGAACCGAATTCATCCCACTGTGGGTGAATGTAATAATTATATACTGTATTGGAGAATTCGAACTCACTATGTTCCAAGCCAAACCAGGGCGATTGCTCGTCCTCTTCGGCGTTATACAAATGCCTCCAGTTATAAAAAGGCTCAATTTCGTGCATTTGTCAAAATAATATTTAAATATTCAGCCAGGCTGAGCGTGTTCTACCCAAATTTCTTCTTCCAATCCATCATGCCACCAGCAACGTTTACTACGTTGGTAAAACCGGCTTGCTCCAGCACTACGCATGCTTGCATGCTGCGTGCACCGGCCTTGCAATGTATGATCAATTCCTGATCACGGAGATCATCAATGCTTTCCAGTTGCATGCCCATGATTTGACCAAGTGGCAGCAGTTTTCCGCCAATGTTGAATTCGGCGTATTCTGACGGCTCGCGAACGTCAATTATATGCAGCGCTTCTCCGCTGTCCATTCTGCTTTTCAGTTCTTCAACAGTAATGTTTTTCATCGAGTTATAATTTTATAAATTTTTGCGGTATGCCAGAAAGGCCGCTTAGTGCAATACTTACAAAGTACATTCCTGGTTTCAACCCTTCAATATCAATAGTTGTTCCTGACTGAGCTTGACCATGAAGCACTGTCTGGCCCTGAATATTTGTAATTCTGTAAGCGGCTTTTTCATCGCCGGGGAAATAAATATTGAGCTTGTCCTGTGCAGGATTAGGCGTCACTTCCCATTTCGGGCGAACTGCTTCTTTTACAACAGGAACTGAACTTGCAGTTACATACTGCCCCAGCAGCGGACGCATCATTATGGCTCCCTGCAGCGAAGACGGCACCCATGCCGAAGCTACATTGTAATAAGCATGGTTACCACCAACCCGGTTCACGTCAAAACCAAAATACAGGCTGTCGTCGCCACTGAGGGCAGGCATAAATGCTCCCGTGTAAAATGTGCCGGCTGGTAATGCAACCGGATTGTCAAATTTGTATACCCAAAAATGATTAACGGTGTCGGCATAGCCAGGGCTGCAGGCTTCCTGTCTGTAGAGCACATTGTCAGCTGTGGCACCATTGATCCCCGATAGGGCCGAATACACTTCTATGTCAAATAGCTTGTAAGATGAACTGGGTACCTGCCGACCAAAATAGATGGCCATTCCCCGCATGGTGTCTGGTATATTCAGGTGGTATTCTACTTCCAGTTTTCCGGGAAGGGAAGGGTAGAGCGTCAAATAATAGCTTTGTTCCGCAGTACCGTCGTCGTAAGCCAGGTAGTTGTCAAAAACCTGGTTTTTGATAATAGTATCGTTGGGTATGGAGCCTGTTGCCGCGGTAGATTGGAAAAAGTATTTGTTTTCAAATACTACTTTATCATAGGGCCCGCCAGGCGTAATGGTAATAGTATAAGCAGAATCAGACACGGAAGCTATTGTAGCCGGAGGAATGGTTATATTATGCATTACCGGCGACCTAAGCACTGTGCTTGCGCTATTCAGCGCCCGTGCTGAAAAACCTACAC
>CANCOG010000604.1 GCA_947379685.1 Flavipsychrobacter stenotrophus
GGATTAACTTTTATTACTTTCTTGGCAACTGCTGTTGCGCAAGAGTTGGTTACTGAATAGTAGATGGTATCCATACCTCCGGCCATGCCTGTAACTACGCCCGTAGCACTCACTAATGCAATAGCATCATTATATGAACTCCAAACTCCGCCCGCGGTGGCATCAGAAAAAGAAATAGTTGCTCCCGGGCAAACAGAATCGGTCGTTCCGGTAATGGTTCCTGCACTTGGCAATGTGGATACAGTTACCATCATGGTATCAGTGGCCGTACCACAAGAGTTATTCACCGCATAGGAAATAACTACGGTTCCCGATGTAACACCAGTTACAACACCAGTTGTACTTACGGTAGCCCGTGCCGCATTGGCACTACTCCAAACTCCGCCGGTAACAACATCGGAAAGCGCAGTGGTTGCACCAGGGCAAACTGTAGGAGTTCCGGTGATGAGTCCTGCGGTGGCAATTGGATTTACCTTGAAGGTCTTCCTCGCAATTGCAGTTCCGCATGCAGTGGTAATAGTATATTTAATAGTATCGATACCAGCAGAAACAGCGGTAACTACGCCAGTAGCGCTAACAGTTGCGATTGAAGTAAATACGCTGCTCCAGGCACCACCGGTAGAAGTTTCATTTAATGTTACTGTAGAACCAGCACAAGCTGAGTCAGACCCAGTGATAGGATTAACTACAGGCGCAGAGTTGACGGTAATAGTGAATGTAGCAGTAGCCGTTCCGCAACTACCTGTTTTTACGTAACTTATGGTTGCAGCACCAGCAGATACGCCGGTTACTACACCAGTGCTATTTATGGTTGCTACAGCCGTAGCGCCACTGCTCCAGGTTCCCCCGGTAGTAGCATTACTCAGGCCTGTAGTAGCACCCACACAAACTGTAGGCGAACCAGTTATTGTTCCTGCACTTGCCGAAGCGTTTATTGCCAGCGCTTCACCTGTTGCAACAGTACCGCAACTCGTAGTTACAGTGTAAGAAATATTTACAGCACCACCCGATACTGCCGTAACCAAACCAGAAGCGTTGACCGTAGCAAGCGAAGTATTACTGCTGCTCCAGGTACCACCTGTAACTGTTTCTGTAAATGTTGAAGTATCACCAGGGCACATACTTGGCGGCCCGGAAATTACTCCTGCACTTGGTGCCACCAGCACAGTTACTACTTTTTTCGCTATTGAAGTACCGCACGAATTGGTAACTGTATAATAAATGGTATCAGTACCTGCTGCCACTCCTACGAGCGCACCGCCTGCAGAGATTGTTGCAATTGAAGTATTGAAGCTACTCCAGGCACCACCCGTTCCGGTTGTGCTGTAGGAAGAACCGGAACCTGTACAAACCGTTGCCGCCCCTGTAATGGTGCCGGCGTTGGGCTGGGCCAGAACAGTAACCACATACGAAGTAGATGGAGTCCCGCAGGAGCTTGTGATAGAATATTTGATAGTATCTACACCTGCCGATACGCCCGTTACCACACCCGTAGCAGAAACCGTAGCTATGGCAGGGAAAACACTAGTCCATGTGCCGCCCGTTGTTGTGTTGGACAATGAGATCGTTGTTCCGGTACAAACCGTTGTCGGACCAGTAATAGTTCCGGCAGTTGGTGACGATGTGACTGTCACTACTTTTACAGCATTTGACGTACCACAAGTAGTTGTTACACTATATTTTATGGTATCTGTTCCGCCCGTGACACCCGTAACGACGCCAGAACTGTTCACTGTGGCTATGCCCGTGAATACACTGCTCCAGACACCGCCTGTCACAGACTCTGTAAATGAAGTTGGTACACCAGGGCAGATATTGCTTGGGCCCGTAATAGTACCAGCATCGGCACCTGGCTTTACAAACACGGTGTGTTTGGCAACCGCGGTACCGCACGAGTTAGCAATGGTGTAATATATAGTATCGAAAAACGGAGTTACTGATGCAATTCCGGTCACTACACCACCTGTACTTACTGTGGTTAATGCCGTATTGAAGTTGCTCCATACCCCAGATGCGGGCGTATCAGTTAATGTAATAGTTGAACCTATACAAACAGAATCGAGTCCAACAATAGCGCCAATAGTAGATGGCTGCGGGAGAATTGTAATAGTATACGCCTTGGTAGCGGATATTGGAATTGGGCAGGCATTATCTGTATATGTCAAATAGAACGTATACACCCCTGGAGCAACTCCTGTGTTATTTCCTGTAAGTTGAAACAAGGCATTTGATGTGTTATTATTGGTCACTGTACCCGTTGCCCACGAAGGAATCCCAGATGTTGTTATCAGGACATTATCAGCAGTATCTGATACTACTGGCTTAACATTGAATGAAAAAGTTCCGGTATTAACGCAGGTAGTCATATCGACACTGTCTGTTAAGGTACCGTTTACCAGTGTATTTATGTTACCATAAGGATCTGCGGCAGTGGCCGTAACCACTACAAAGGTCATCTCACGTTGGCTGCTACCGACAAATGTGCCCCCACGTGTTTCCCGAATATTATAAACTATTGCGGCCTTTTGAAGAGCATTAGGGTTGAAATTAATTTGCCCGGATGCACTGCTAAAGGAAAAAGTACCGGCAGCAGTAAAAAGAGGAGTAGTTGCTGTAATACCACTTCCTGTGTAAGTAACATTTGTAGCTGCTGTTGCACAATTAGTTGTACCCGGTCCATTTTTTCCAGTGACCAGGCTAAAATTCATATTGTCTCCATCAGGATCATATGCTCCCGGATTATATGTATCTGTATGATTTAAGTAGTAAAACGGTGTTGGAATAACAGGAAGCACGGGACTTGAATTTGTAGATCCGTTGAAATTATCTAATGTATCAGTAAGAGAAACTATGGAGCCAGTGGTTATATTAGTGATATTACTTGATCGTCCTGTTGGTGTTCCACCCATATTGCCATTGAAATAAAAGCGCCAATAATGCGACCTCGACGGCAGGGTATAGGTTCCCAGGTAAGTGAATTTCTTTATACCCGGGATGGTAGATGAACTGATAGTACACTGCGTAAGCGCAGTATCATTAGAACATACCGGCGTCACATTCACACCACCAGTAGGTGCCTGAATAGCAAGATTTATTGTCGCGACTGCGGTTGTAGAACTAGAATTAAAAATGCAAATTGATGGAACCGCGGTTGGTAACGAAGAAAACGCACCTGCACCAGATGGCGCACAGTCGCCATAAACAATTAGAGATATTTGGTAGGTACTGTCATGCAGCCATTGATAATTAAGGTCAACCCCGAAAATGTGGGTAGCCCTTGCATCAACAGACATCAACAGAATACCCACTGTGGCCAGAAGGCCGGCCAAGAAGCCTGATAAGATTTTTTTCATAAATTTTGCAGTAAAAATGGATAAATAGTTAATCATTTAATTGTTTTCTGAAC
>CANCOG010000605.1 GCA_947379685.1 Flavipsychrobacter stenotrophus
GTATAACTTGTGAATAACGTGTGAATTGTTTGTGGAAAAACAACGTACGAGGTGAGAATTCGAAAAAAAAGATTGAGATTTGCGTAAAATATTTATTAAGCATCAACCATGGGTACAATCGTAACACGAAGAGACTACCACCTTACCCGATTTAAAATTGAGCGTTTTCTTGAAAAAGGATTTGATAATTTGTCGGCTTCCGAGGAAGCTGAGTTACATGCTCTGTCAAAAGAAATGAGCAAGTATGAGCAGGTACATTTTCCCGTGCGTGACCCAAAGCAAACCGTGAAAGCAGATAAAAATCAGGAATAGATCGGCGTTCGCCGCGTTTAGTTCGATTTACATGAAGTAATATACATAGGCACATGCAAATGGGGCTGCAAGTAATAGCGAATCAAATCGGTCCAGTGCGCCGCCATGTCCGGGCATGATTGCTCCGGAATCTTTTACGTCGGCCATTCGTTTTAGTTTGGATTCAACCAAGTCACCCAATGTGCCAGCAACGGTTGCACAAAGTGCCAGCATAATACAATCCACAATATTGAACCTTCCGGAAAAGTAGCCATATGCTGCAGCGCCGGCCATTGTAAGGATAGCCCCTCCGGCTGTTCCTTCCCACGTTTTTTTGGGTGAAATGGGCGAAAATGGCGTTTTCCCAATGAATGAACCAACGAGGTACGCGAGCGTATCATTGCTCCATATCATAAGTATAAGCACAAGAGGTAGCAGCCGACCAGTTGCATGCATGAACACCAGGCATGCAAACGGTAGTGTAATATAGAATAGCCCCAATATGCTTAATGTCAGCGCAGTGAGGAATTGCTTTTTTGATAAAAGTGCGAGGAGGAAGTAGACTGCCGGCAGCACCAATAACAGGCCGATAAACTGACCCTTCATTTGTAAAAAATCAATCAATGCCATTGAGGTTCCCCTGCTGTGTACAAAGTAGATTGCACTGGAAATGGGTAACATAAGCACAACGCCAAAAAGAGAAAAAGATATCGCAAGCCAGTCCGGCCAAAAGGCATCGGGGTATATTTTCTTCATTAACAACACAAATTCCCGGTAACAAAGCGCCTGAATAATAAACATGAGCCCCAGAAATGCCCAGTTGTTCCACAAAAGCCCACCCAGCATAATGATGGCGAACACAATGGCACTGCCTGTTCGTTTATAAAAAGTTGGTAAGTTGAGCGCCATAGCGAAAATTAATTATTGCAAATCTAATTATTTACTATCCTAATATGCCGGTTCCTCTGGTAAAGCCGTTGGCGGGTCAAAATCATCGGACCAGTTTTTGGCAAGCGGTGTTTTGTTTTTTACCAGCAGGTATATGGCGCCAGTAGCAACAACAAAGCCCCCGATCAAATACCAAACAGGAACAGTGTTGTTATTCAGAAACGTTTTTACTGCTGTATTGGAGTTGCCAAGGTATGCCATAACTATCTGGGAACCGTTGAATGCCGCATGGGCTGCAATACTACACCAAATGGAGCCTGTGAGATTGTAAATAACGGCAAGTAATATACCTGCTACGAAAATGGATGCAAATCCAAATACATTGGCATGGGCAAACGAAAAAACTGCGGCTGTGAAAATGATAGGTAACGCCATCGTTCGTACTTTCTGGTGAGCAAAACGCATCAGTAATCCTCTGAAAAATAGTTCTTCACCAATTGCGGGTATTAGAGCCATAATCGTAAATGTTCTTAAAAAATCACTGAAAGCCGGCATCCGGAAGTAGGCCTGCTGCATCAGCTGGTTGGCTTCTTCAGCTTTTTTTGTCGACTCCGCGAAAGGGAGATGGCTAATCAAATCTTGTAATAGCACCAATATCGGGTCCGCTCCCAGCATGATAAGGATAGCCAGCAAGATCTGTATTACTTTCCTAGGTTTCCTTAACCCGAGGTAGTAGGACAAGTTAGGATGTGACAAGTAAGAGTACAGTAACGCGGGAACCATGAAAATAGAAATGCTCAGGACACCCTGGACCATTAATTTGACTGAAAGCTGGTTCAGGCTGCTCTTTTCATTGATTCGTGTAAGGTCCTCTATTGTTATGCCTGCGAGTTTCGGCAACAGCATTGTGACACACCACGAGCCAAAGGAAAGCATAGTAAAGACCATGAGAAAGAACAGCAATAATTGCATACCCCATGGGAAAGTGCGGAAGTACTTCATATCAGGGCGCAAAGGTAGTTCAAAATTGAAAAGCGTGGCATTTGTTTACGTCGCCAGCTAGACGCCTGAATCGTGTAAGTAAAAAATCGATCGGCATATATCTGTTCGTTTGCCAGGGAGCGTCACCTGAGCTTGACAAAATTCCCATTATACCGTTTTCTATCATCGGTCTCCAGAAGAATATGATAAACTCCCGCAGGGTAGAGGCTGGTATTTATGCTTAGCTTGCCCGTGAGATTTGCTTCCTGTACCATTCGCCGGCCCTCACTGTTGATGATGGTATAACTGACAGAATTATATGCTGCCGGGATAGATATGCTTATGTTGTCCCTGGTTGGATTTGGATAGATAACGAGTTGTTGCTTCCGTTGCGGGTATGCCGGGTCATAGAGCATAACTATACGGTCAATTCTTTTTCCGGTATCGCTTGCTGAAGAATTGCTGGTCGAAATGAAAATTTTCCCTTCAGGGGAAATACAAATATCGCGCAACCGCCCAAAGTTGAAACTATCAATGATGGCGATGTCCGTAATGGAATCGAATGCATCGTTTAGGCTTAACTGGTAAAGGTGCATGTCTTTCAGCGTCGTGAGCAAGAGTGAGTTTTGCAGCGCAGGGAACATCTCGTGGTTGTAATAGTCAATGCCACATGGCGCGATGGTCGGTGTCCAGGCATGCAGGGGTGGGGTAACGGGGGAATCGGCGCAGAAAGTCATCTCCCATGGTTTATCGCAAAAGCCTCTTACAAACGGCCAGCCGTAGTTCTTCCCTTTTTCAATAATATTGATCTCATCATCAGTATCGGGCCCGTGTTCAGAGCTGAATAGTTTCCCATGGGTATACACAAGGCCTTGAGGGTTCCGGTGTCCCCACGTCCATATGGGGCTGCCTGCCAGTGGATTGTCAGCAGGAACGCTGCCATCGAGATTTAGTCGCAATATTTTCCCGTTGTAAGACCCCAGGTTTTGCGGGCGGCTCGAGTCAGCTGCATCGGCGACTGAAATAAATATCTTATCCTCAATTATATATACCCTGCAACCGTTGTGGTGATACCAGCCTGTAAGTGAGTCGATCAATACAAATGGCGCAGTAAGGCGGTTGAATTGGGGTAAATAGGTATATCGCTCTACCCGTTCCCAAACCCTTGATGAAGTATCCTGGTATTCCCATGCAACATAGACATAAGGGTGGTTTATGAAGTCAGGATGCAGCGCCAGTCCCA
>CANCOG010000606.1 GCA_947379685.1 Flavipsychrobacter stenotrophus
CGCCCTATGATGTTCCTTTATCAGCCGCCACAAAGCAATAGTGCCGATCAAACGGGAATCATCTTTCAGCGAAATCGCCCAGTTGATCCCACTATTAGATTCCAGATTGTCGGTAATCAACCTTATGAACTGTTGCGCTTCTTCCAGAGATTGGGCGGGTTCCCGGTCTATGTACTTCAGCACACGTGGGTCTGAACGTAAAAAGAATATCTCGGGAGCATCTTCAATAACAGCCTTCCGGAGTATCAGACGTTCGGTTGTGAGCAGTGGGAACGGGGTGAAGTTAAATTCAAGCATGGTTAGAGGATTTGTCTCCAAAGATAAAGGGCGGCGACTTACCCATTCAAGTTCTACCACACATTTTTACACAGATGGGAGTGCCCATAAAAATCTTGACTATTAACTATCGACTTACGGCTAACAACTATCGACTTACGACCATCGACTTACGACTTACTCCTACTCCTTATTCTTTGTATCCATAATAACGGTTACCGGACCGTCATTCACCAGGCCCACTTTCATGTCTGCCCCAAACTTGCCTGTAGCCACTAGCTTACCCAGCTTCGTTGATAGTGCTTTTAAAAAGTATTCGTAAATCGGAATTGCTTGCTCCGGTCGGGCAGCTCTTATGAAGGATGGTCTGTTTCCTTTTTTATACTGTGCATGCAGGGTAAACTGGCTCACGACAAGGATATCGCCATTTGCTGCCATTATATCGAGGTTCATCATGCCCGCATCATCGGCAAATACGCGGAGTTGTGTTATTTTCCCACATAGCCAGTCGGCATCTTCGTTTGTGTCTTCAGTCTCTATACCCACCAATATCATAAAGCCATGGCCAATATTGCCGGTCACAATTCCTTCGATTGTTACAGATGCTTCGGAAACCCGTTGAATGACTACCCTCATAACGCACAAATTTGCGGCTATTGCCGCAAATTTGCAACTAATGTGACAGACAGCACTTCCATATATTACTTCCTGCTGATCATCCCTGAAAACGGATTCCTGAGGTTCTCAAAATCCATGAGGTCAATTTTTACGCTGCCTATTAATATAGGGCTTTCAACCCTGAGCGGCAGGTGGTTTTTATCATCACTTACCCAAACCGTCATTTTGTCGCCATCTTTAAAAATGGTACCGGTAATAAGCAGCGGTTTAATTTTTATGGCATTGAAGGTGCCCATTTTGGTGGTAATTTCCTCCTTACCTATGTACTTGATATACAGGTTGAATACCTGGTTATCCAAAAACATGCTGAACGGGATTTTATCTCCGGGCTTGTACTTGTCATAGTCTACATTGCGTGCGAAATACATAGCTGAAAGCACATCCTGTGTTCCCTTGGGTATGTTATATGCCTTCTTGTTAGAAACTGCCTTGCTGGATATCCGGTCGAACGTAACATCATTATTGAACTTTAGTCCGCCTTCATTTACATCTCTGGAAAACTTTACAGGCAGCATGGTTTCCTTATCTATATAGGTCTCATACTTGTCCTTCACTTTGTAGAAGTATTCAAATGAGTTGGCGGTCTTACCCACCCCTATAATGTGGTAGGTATTGCACCCGTTAATCGCATCAGACTGGATAGTAAAATCTGCACTACCTGAATTGATCCAGATGAAGCTCATATTGTAATACACATTAAAAGTGAGGTGCTCACCTTCTGCAAAACTGTAATTTTTTATCAGGCAAACATCGCCTGCCGCCTGTGCCCTTCCCTTTTCGGGCAGAATTAACCCCGTAAAGAAACTGAAAAGGGCAAATCCGAATGCTGTAATGGTCGCTTTTTTCATGATCACGTTTGTCTCAATGGTATAGAGTGCAAATACTGTGCCGCGAAATTATTGGCAGTTAGCTATGTAAATTTACACAATACGCCCCGCATTGAGCAATAAACTACATTATTTGTCCCATGTAAACAGCTAAAATGCAATACTGGCAACAGAAATGCTGTACTTTTTGGTAATTTTGCCTTAACATCTATTTGGAAAAACCAGTGCCTTTGACACGCCTTTTTAGACAAACATTAACTAACGCTTAAAAGGGAATACCTACTATAATTCAGCTTAACTCAATAAACATCTATTTGAAAGACACCGAGATCATACTAGGCATAGACCCCGGCACCATTATAATGGGTTACGGACTTATAGCCGTGAACAATAAAACAATTTCTCTGGTAGAAATGGGCATTCTCAAGCTATCTGCCAAGGAAGACCACTCCGAACGGCTGTCACTGATATTTAAAAAAACGGAGTCGCTGATACGGCTGCATAAGCCAACTTCCATGGCCATTGAGGCTCCCTTTTTTGGCAAAAATGTGCAAAGTATGCTCAAGCTGGGACGTGCCCAGGGGGTAGCCATTGCAGCAGGAATGGCGCAAGGACTGAATGCCGTGGAGTACGCCCCGCGAAAGATAAAACAATCGATCACCGGCCGGGGAAACGCCACAAAAGAACAAGTTTGGAAAATGTTGCAATGTACCCTTAAATTTGAGGAAGAATCGCCTTATATGGATGCCACAGATGCCGTTGCAGTTGCACTGTGCCACCACTATCAGCAAAACAGCAGGATACCTGAAAAATCGCCCGCAATAAAGAAAGTGAAGAAAACTAACAGCTGGGAATCTTTTATAGCATCGAATCCCGGTAGAATTAAGTAGTATTTTGCCATTAATTCCGTTAACAATGCAATTAAATTGCTGGAAAGTGGTATATTGGCACAAGATTTAAAAAATTACCCTTTTGATTTATGTCGCAACCCAAGGTTAAAATATTGTTAGTTGAAGACGATCCGGTACTGGGGTTCGTTGTTAAGGACTTTTTACAAAAGCACAACTACGAGGTAAATCTGTGTACAGACAGCGATACGGCATGGCAGCAGTTCATGAAGAACATTTATGACATTTGCCTGCTCGATGTAATGTTGCCCGGCAAAAAAGATGGTATTGAACTGGCTAATAACATCAGGAAGAAAAACGAGAATATTCCGATCATGATGCTCACATCCAAGAGCATGGATGACGATCGCCTGGCTGGCTTTGAAGTAGGTGCCGATGATTACGTGATCAAGCCTTACAACATGCACGAAGTGCTGAAAAGGATTCAGGTGTTTTTGAAGCGCAGCAAGAAAAAAGATCAGGAAGGACCAGTAGCATTCAAGATAGGCAACCTCGATTTTGATTATACCAACCTCACTTTAACGAACGAAACCGAAAACCACCAGCTTACCCAGCGCGAAGCAGATTTGTTCCGCTACCTGTGCATGAATAACAACCGCGTGCTGAAGCGCGACGAGATATTGATGAACGTTTGGGGTAAGGACGATTACTTCCTTGGCCGCAGTATGGACGTGTTCATTACCAAGGTGCGCAAGTACCTCAAAA
>CANCOG010000607.1 GCA_947379685.1 Flavipsychrobacter stenotrophus
CAAACTCGTTTATGTGCGTTACCGCATTGACAGCGAAACTGAAGAGTACATTACCATAGCTACTGTAAGGCCTGAAACCATATTGGGCGATACCGCAGTATGTGTGCACCCAAACGATCCTCGTTATGCGCACCTGGCGGGTAAATTCTGCTTTATTCCCCTGGTGAACAGGAGGGTACCCATAATTTTTGATGATTACATTGACCTTGAATTCGGAACCGGTGCGCTGAAGGTAACTCCGGCCCATGATATCAATGACTATAACCTTGGCCTGAAACATGGTTTGCCGGTTATAGATACCCTGAATGAGGACGGAACTATGAGTGAAGCTGCTGGCCTCTATATTGGCCAGGATCGTTTCGCTGTGCGCAAGCAGATAGTGGAAGACCTGAGGGCCCTGGGCTTGATCGTTAAAGAAGAAGATTACGTAAATCAGGTAGGTTTTAGTGAGCGTACTGATGTGGTTATTGAGCCGCGCCTGAGTATGCAATGGTGGTGCAAAATGCAGGAAATGGCCAAGCCGGCTCTTGAGGCTGTTGAAGCCGATGAGATCGCATACCACCCTATTAAGTTCAAGAACCTCTACCGTCACTGGATGAGTAATATCAAGGACTGGTGTATCAGCCGCCAGCTTTGGTGGGGGCAGCGTATTCCTGCATGGTATGACAACGAAGGTGCCATATATGTAGCTGAAACCGCCGAGCAGGCTCACGAGGCCTACAAAGCCCAGAAGCCAGCCCTTGCAGCACAGTTCCCTGAACTGAGGCAGGAGGAAGATGTACTCGATACCTGGTTCAGCAGCTGGTTGTGGCCAATGGAAGTTTTCGGCTGGAACAAACAGCCCGACAATAAAGACCTGGCTTACTACTATCCTACCCAAACATTGGTTACCGCCCCTGAGATCATCTTTTTCTGGGTAGCGCGTATGATCATGGCCGGGTATGAGTTTACCGGAAAGAAGCCATTCAGCGAAGTATATTTTACAGGTATTGTAAGAGATAAGCAGGGCAGGAAGATGAGCAAATCGCTCGGTAATTCGCCTGATCTGTTGCAAATGATAGATGACTTTGGAGCCGATGTTGTACGCTTTTCAGTGATGATATCCTCTCCAGCAGGTAACGACTTGTTGTTTGACGAAGGCCAGCTGGAACAAGGCAGGAACTTTTGCAACAAGATGTGGAATGCCATGAAGCTCGTGAAGGGCTGGGAAGACCGTTGCGCAGAAGGTCTTGACGATAGCCAGGTAACTTTTGCAATCAACTGGATGGAAGCCAGGCTGGCTGAAGTATCTGCTGAAGTATCGGAAATGATGAAGGATTACCGGTTGAGCGAAGGACTGAAAACCATTTATTCGCTCGTATGGAATGACTTCTGCTCCTGGTATCTGGAATGGGTTAAACCAGCGCAGGACCAACCGATATCAGTGGCCGTTTATGACCGCACGATCGCCATTTTTGAGCAATTGTTGCAGTTGTTGCACCCATACCTGCCATTTGTAACTGAAGATATTTACCATATTCTAAAGGACAGGACCGAAGGTGATGACCTTATTGTAAGGCAACTGCCTGCATATCCTGTTCCTGCAAGCGAAGTGTTGAAGAGTGGTAGTTTGTTGCAAGAGATCATTACTGCAGTGCGTGACACCAGGGTGAAGAATCAGCTCAAGCCAAAGGATGTAATTAAGCTGAGTGTTGACACCGCTAATCAGGCATTCTACACTCAGGTAACGGGCATCCTGAAACGCCAGATAAACGCAGGCGAACTAGTGTATACTTCCGCTACCGTTGCAGGAAGTATATCGCTGGTTGTTCAGACCGATAAATTGTACATTGAGGCTCCGGATGTAGTGATAGATACTACAAACCAGCGTTTACAGATGGAGAAGGATCTTCAATATTATCGCGGATTTGTCGTTAGCGTAGAGAAGAAATTGCTCAATGAAAAATTTGTTGCCAATGCAAAGGCGGACGTATTAGAGAATGAACGCAAGAAGCATGCTGATGCCCTGGCTAAGATAAAAACACTGGAAGAGAGCCTGGCATAGAAAATAACGTTACGTTTAGTTTTAGTTTTTGATATTTGAGAAGTAAAATGGCAAAACAAGCAGGGAAAATATTAGCAGGGGTTCTTACGATATGTATTTGTGCCACACTAATGGCGCAACAAAAAAAAGGTGGAAAGCCCGTTGCCAGTGACAAGACTGGCAACGGGAAAACCATTCCCAATAAAAAGCTTTATAGCCCCGATGTCTTTCTCGGTAAGTCCGATTTCAAAGGTGGAAAAATTCCAGTTGCCCAATTCACTTCCCTCATGAAACAGGGCCTTACAGCCCATGATTCTTTAGGTAACCGCTTCGATATCCTGAGCTTCAAATTTAATTATGCCGAGCGTAGGGTGTATGAAGATACAGTTGGTGACCTCGCAATGATGGTGGACCTTTTAACAGAGAATTGCGCCGGCGATTCCTTGCCCGCTCATATTTCTGAATCCCTTTATGACCGTGTAAAAAAAGGCGATACTGTCTTTTTTGATCACGTCATTCTTGTACGCCCTAATGGCAGAAGGTTATCGGATACAATGCTGGGAAGGAATATGAAGTGCGAGATAACAAAGTAAAACCAATGGTCTTGGCTACGAAAGTAACATTCGGAGAATAAATCCCACATTATGCGCCAGGTTTGTTTAATAATGATGTCCGTAATAATAGCATCCTGCCAGGGGGGGCAAAAGAAATCGGAAGAGGCAGCCTTAAAAGCTTCATCCGCTGTAGGAGAGGCTGTTGGCAAAACTTCATCAGAGTTTGTAAAAGGAGTAAAGGAAGGGATCGACCTCACCTTTGGTTGCAAACTTACCGTTATGCAGTCATTATCAGCCAAAGGCATAAGGTCAGGTAAGTTTATGATAGGCACCGGCAATAAGGCTGATATAAAGAACAAACTCAGCGTCTACCTCATCTTTGACAGTAGCCAGAAACTAGTGATCACAGCAACAGTATTTGATGCGCAAGGCAAAGAATATGGCAGGATAGCAGAAGAAGTTCAGGCAAAGAAAGGCGAAACCGGGTTCGTTGATTTTGTGTTTAATGACCGCACCGATATTGAAAGCCGCAGTACCATTACCCTTGAATAAATAAAGCACAAAAAAGCCCGCGCTATGCGGGCAGTAATATGTTGGGTGAATGGATACCTACTAGTTCAGTAACAACAGATTCACACTGCGCTGCAATATATTGAATGCTATTTCAGCCATCATGTTTTCCTTGTCCAGTGTCGGGTTAACTTCCGCAATTTCGAAACAGCAAATTTTGTGATGCTGCATAAACGATGCTACAAGATCCTCCGCTTCACGCTCACGAAGCCCGTTGCTTACCGGCGTCCCTGT
>CANCOG010000608.1 GCA_947379685.1 Flavipsychrobacter stenotrophus
GGTACAACAATTGGTGATGGGTTGTTTTCTGAAGCAAATGCCCGCCTGGCGGACGGACAGGCTTCCTGAATGGTAGGACGAAGGACATCGACCAGAATGGGATATACACGGTAGTCAGAGACTGCTACCCACAACGACGTAGTCGAAGACATATGCCCAACTTTCATTTTAGCTCTTATTGTGCTTATGGAAGATTTTAGGTAACGGGGAATATCGCAATGATTCTATTTTTTTGTTTCTTTGTTTTTCATGAAATCTCTTAAACAAAATGGGATACTATATAAGAGTCTTAGGGACTCAGGATCCGAATATCTCCTTGGATGAGTTAATTAATGCGCTAAAGCTGGAAGGTTTATCTGCAAAGTTTTCAATTAACGAGCATGAACAGCCAAATAGTTGGACAGTTATTAGAGTTGCAAATTCCAATGGAGATGCACTGGCACAAATTGAAAAGAATCCTGTGATTGAAGGAGAGTTGGGTAAGGAAGAGCTTGATGAATTTGCCGAGGAAATTGAAGATGAAAAACCTGCATCAGCGGTAAAATGGCTAAGAGCATATTTCAAGAAAATCAAGGTTATATATGCCTTCCAACTACTAAACGCTGCTTTTGCCGACGATAATTTTGAAATAATATCTACATTAAAAACCTTTATCTGGAATAGAACGGAGGGGATACTTCAGGCAGATAATGAAGGATTCTCAAATGAAAATGGCTATCATATTCTGTGGCAATTTTCGGAATCGGTTACAGGCGAATGGTGTTGTGCAATAAGAAATTCGTCAGATCAATGGACAAATTTCAAAATGGATTTAGGAGATCTGGAACAACGCAAGGAGTTTCAAGGAGGGAAGATTCCTAAAAAAGCTGTTTTGCTTTAGCGGATTGAGGGCTGAACGGAAATTACAAACCGCTTGTATGAGGTAGGACGCAGAGGTATTGCCGCGACCCATAGGAGTTTTATCGCGCTTTGAAAGGAGCCTATGACTTGGGGGTAAGAGGCGCAAAATGACCGGGGTTGATTGATGTTCTGCGCCGATTGTGACACTACCTACGGGGTGGGTGTTATCTAATTCAACATCCCCCTCCACGATAGCCATCGGGATCACCAGGGGCTATCCGAATGGATCCCTTTGGGACAAACCCTTCACTCCTAACGGAGTGATGACGTGTTGTTTACCCCCGCCCTCCCGATAAAAATCGGGATAAATTCCTGGAGCCTAAAGTTGGCGGGCAAGAACGTCATGTGGTTTATCACCCCTGAATTTTGCGCTCCCGATGGCTATCGGGAGCGCAAAATTCGGTCCCACTCTTTTTCAAAGAGGGAGTGCGTGCTTAGCGCTCCGTGTTACGAAAGGTTGCCCGCCCGGCAGGCCGTTCGGACGGGCTTCCCGCGTCGCAATGACCGAGTTGGAGGACTGAATATCCAGGGTACTTCCTTTATGGTTGGTGTGTCTATGCGTCCATAAACTCCCAGGCGCTGTGCCAGGCGTCGTGGGTTTCGGTGTGGGTGATGAAGTTGGCGTAGAAGGGGAATTGGGACAGGGTTGCGCTGTCGCCGACGATGACGAGCTTTTTGCGGGCGCGGGTCATGGCTACGTTCATGCGGCGGATATCGGATAGGAAGCCAATGGTGCCTTCGGAGTTGCTGCGGGTCATGGAAATGTATACGATGTCGCGCTCCTGGCCCTGAAAGCTATCTATGGTGTTGATGGTGATGCTTGCTGAATAATTTTGCAATATGGGGGCGTGGAGCATTTGCTCTTTCAGTTCGAGTATCTGTTGTTTATAGGGGGAAATGACCGCTATGGATGGGAAATTTTCTTTGGTGTAGCTGTTACTCAGATTACTTACGAGCTGGGTAAGGTGCTTTAATAAGAATGCTGCTTCTTCGGGATTATAGGTACTAATGTTTTCTGTTTTTTCGTCGAATCCGCAACCAGCAGTATCGAGGAAAACCAGTGCTTTGTCGCCTTCCTGCAGGGTGTGCTGCGCTACGGAGCTGTGGGCTATGAGTTTATTGTCATAGAATACTTGAGAAGAGTAGCTCATGATGCGTTCGTGCATCCGGTATTGCTCTTCAAGTAAAGTAACGGCTTCCGGGTAGAGGGCGATGCATTTTTCGAGCAGGGTTAGGTTGAGTCCGCTCCTGGCGGCTTCGTTACTTTTTATGGTGGGTGACAGCTGGCAGTGGTCTCCTGCAAGTATAACCTTTTGACCTTTTAGGATAGGGACCCAGCAGGCTGGCTCTAATGCCTGGCCGGCTTCATCTATAACTACAGTGTGATATTTAAGATGGCGGACGGTGTAATGATTGGCGCCGACGAGGGTGGCTGTAATTACCTGCGCCTTTGCAATGAGATCATCAATGATGTATTGTTCTGTTTTGCCTACGTCCTTCATGATACGATGGGCTTCATCGAAGAGAGCCTTGCGTTGGTCGCGTTCTGCTTTCCCAAAGTTTCGCTTGTACTTATGGGCCATGTTTTTGAATTCGGTGACCTGCTTCTTCAGCTTTTTAATTTCCTTCATGGCGCTGTGCTCAGCCATTTTGCTGTCGAGGGTGAGCGACATGAGTCGTTCTGAGACTCGGGCGGGGTTGCCTACGCGCAATACGTTCAATCCTTCATCGTACAGTTTTTCGCTGAGCAGGTCCACGGCTGTATTGCTGGGTGCTACTACGAGTATCTGCTGGCTATTTTGCTTTATGAGTGTTTTGATGGCTTGCACCAATGTGGTGGTCTTGCCTGTGCCTGGGGGCCCATGGACAATGGCCAGTTCATTCGCCTGTACGATCTTCGTTACTGCCGCCTGTTGTGCACTATTCAGTTTTTCAGGGATATAGTGCGGTGCTTCTTGTTCGAAGGTAGGGGCGATTTTTCCGGTGAGTATATTGATTAATCTGCCTTCTTTGGGTTTTTCACTTATGGTGTCTGCCTGTTTCAGGGCATTTTGCATTTCATCGTAACTATTGTCGTCAAACAGCAGGTCGATGCCGAGTTTGCCGTTGCTGGCCCACTCGGGTAATTCGTCGGTCCGGAGCGTGATCTTTAATCTGTTGCCGCTCTGGAAGGTGATAGTGCCTTCTACCCTATCGCTTTCTGCATCGTGATTGGAGAACAGGGTTGCAGATACTCCGAAACGGAGCTGGTGGGGAATATCCTGATGGGTGGTTCGTTCTACTTCTACGGTGATGTAATCGGCACGGCTGATCTCGGTATCTCTTATGGCAATGGGATACCATGCTATGCCATTGGCGCGGCGCTGGGCTACACTTGATGAACGGGTTAACTCCTGGTATGCGCGCTGATCTTCATCACGTTCCATCTTCAGCAGCTGGAGTAACCTTTTGAAATAATCCATGGGGCAAAGGTAAACAAG
>CANCOG010000609.1 GCA_947379685.1 Flavipsychrobacter stenotrophus
TCATGTTGAAGTTTCTGACGGCTCTATAACTATACCGCATATCGAAAAATGTGGATATATCGAGAAGCTTGCTAAGCATGTTACAGTTCACTCAGAAGTAGGGTCAAAAGACGCTACCCACATCATGCCGCCATATAAATGGATCGAACTGATGAAAGCTGAACTTGAGGCCGGTGCTTCTTATGTTATAGCTGAAGCTCGCGAAGCTGGCAATGTTGGCATCTACAGAGGTTCGGGAGAAGTACGTGAAGGGCTTGTTCAAGAAATACTTACCCAGATACCTGCCGAGAAAATTATTTGGGAAGCACCTCAAAAGGCACAGCAGGTTTACTTCCTGGAGCTTTTAGGTGAAAATGTTAATCTGGGCAATATCGCACCAAATGAAGTAATTCCACTAGAAGCAACAAGGGTTGGTTTAAGGGGCGATACGTTTCATTTGTACCTGAACAAGTAACTCCAATTCGATCTTATTTCAATAAAAAACTAAAGAGGAAATACCAACTGGTGTTTCCTCTTTAGTTTATATTAAGGACTAAGCCTGGTAATTATTCGGCCTTTGGCTTATCGTGGTTAAACATCCAGTTTACTCCAAATTTATCGGTTAGCATGCCGAACCTCGCACCCCAGAAAGTATCCTGCAATGGCATGGTCACTGTTCCGCTCACAGCAAGCCCGTCAAATGCCTTTTGCATTTCATCATCGCTCTTATAGTCGAGCGAAACGGAAAAATTATCGCCAAAAACTGCCTTCTTTTTATCACCACAATCAGAGAACATCATCTGGCTCCCGTTTACAGTAATAATACCGTGCATTACCTTCCCTCTTTCCGAATCGCTGCATGGCATTCCTCCATCGCCATACCTACCTATATTGATGACACTACCCCCGGTAGCCTGTGCATAAAAATTCATGGCTTCTTCTGCATTGCCATTAAAGAACAGATAAATTATGATTCCCATAGTGATTGTAGTTTAGGGATAAAGATAAAAATTGTTTCCGTGGTTAGTCCTTTGTACCTCAAACATAATTATTACCTCGCTGCAAACATTGGATGGTCGATCAAAATTCTAAAAATGGCCCTAAGCGAATGAATGTATGCAGTACATCTACTGATAGTTCTTTCCCGGCAAGCGTTATGGATGGGATCACTCGAATTGCAAAATACCTATAATTCAGTCATTCAAACAGCAATTTTATATGAAATTTTGCTGTTGAAACGGAAATATTTGATATAATTTAGTCGTTACAATGGTCAAATAATATAAAACTGGCAAGCTATACCCAATTATAGGCACCAAATAAACATAACATATTTATTATATGCTTTTGGGTTTCAGTTTACCATTTTCAAAACTAAAATATACGCTATTGGAAAGAAAAATTACTTATAGATGCCGAGTCAGCCCAAAATTACTACCGTTATCAATTGTCAATTAGCGAGTGTCCATATATAAAATACTTAACAGGAATCACAAATAAATGAGAGATTTATGAAAGGACAGTTGCTGAAAGCGAAAAAATTAGGTGCTATTTATGAAGCAATTCAATGAGCAATATAAAAGAGATTACCTATCTTACTTGTGCCGGGCCCAAACCATTACCTATCCTTTAACCCGGTATACCTCACCCCTAAGCCCGGTCTGCCACTTACTGCAATACGTCCATTATCATAAGTTAAGCCCTCAGCAACATCCTGAGTCAGGAGTAACGGGCCATCGGCATCAACTTCATCTAGCAAGGGGAGCATATGGGCAATTGCTGCCGAGCCTATTGTTGACTCATTCATACTACCCATCATCACATTCAACCCAAGCGAACGGGCTTCCTTTATCATTCTAACTGCGGGTGTAATACCGCCGCATTTGGTCAGTTTAATGTTTATACCGTCAAAACCGGCTGCACATTTGGCAACATCGTGCTCGATCACACAACTTTCATCGGCATATAAAGGGAGGGGGGAACTCTTTTTCAACTCTATCATTGCTTCAGACTCGGTACGAGGGAGCGGCTGCTCCACCAGTTGCACGCCAAGTTTTGCAAGCTCAGGCAACAATAGTTTTGCCTGTTCAAATGTCCATCCCTCATTGGCATCCACCCTGAATGGGGCATCTGTATGCATCCTGAGTGCCCTTAGTTTATCAATGTCATCAGGACCACCCACCTTAACTTTATATATAGGCCAAGGGTGCGCCTGCATTTTCGCTACCATTTCTTCAGCTGTATCTATCCCTAAGGTATAGTCGGTTACGGGCATCTGCTCCCACTTTAACCCAAGCAACCTATACAAAGGCTGCCGGCGCATTTGCGCGAACAGATCCCAACCTGCAATATCAAGGGCTGCTGTCAGGAAATGCTGCCCCGGTAACAGGTGGTGCAAAAAATGCCAAAAACGCCCCGGGTCAGTAAGTGCATATCGTTCTATCATTCCCCTTTTTGCTTCAAGCGATGCAATCATTTCCGGGACGGTGATATTGTAGTAGCTGATGGCAGGAGCTTCTCCGTAACCCACCATGTTAGCAAGGCCCAAAGAAGTTATTAAAGTTGGCTGATGCGTTTTCGTACCTTTATGAGTAGTGAAGGGGTATTGAAACGCCAGTTCGAACGAATAATATTTTAATTGCAGCATTCGATAAAATTGCAACTATTTTTGCTCATTATTTCATTATGCCAAAGATTCCTTTTTGGGTTTTTATACTGATTGCTGTTTTGTATTTCACTTCTGTTAGGGTGGATACCATGGATATTGATGCTTCGCAATATGCCAGCATGAGCAGTGAAATGCTGCACAGCCACAATTGGCTGCAATTATATGACCACGGCAGGGAGTATTTAGATAAACCCCCTTTCCTCTTTTGGGTAAGCGCCCTGAGCATGAAGGTGTTTGGTGTCAGTAATTTCGGCTATAAGCTACCTTCCATCCTTTTTGCACTCTGGGCACTATTCGCGACCTACAGGCTCACCAGGCTATTGTACAGTGAACCAACCGCCAGGCTTGCCGCACTGGTCTTAGCTACATGCCAGGGTATGTTTCTCATGACCAACGATATACGGTGCGACACCATTTTAATGAGTTGGGTAATAACCGCCATCTGGCTCATAAAGGAATGGGACGTGAAAGGACATTATAAATACTTGTATGCAGGGTTCGCGGCCATAGGGTTTGGCATGATGACCAAGGGGCCGATCGCACTTATGGTTCCCGTTTTTTGCTTTGCCACCGACTGGGCACTGAAACGTGAATGGAAGAAATTTTTCAATCCCGCCTATCTACTTGGCATTCTCATTATCGCCATTGTTTTGTTGCCAATGAGTATTGGGCTATATCAACAATACGATATGCATCCAGAAAAAGCAGTTAACGGGCTAACCGGCGTTTC
>CANCOG010000610.1 GCA_947379685.1 Flavipsychrobacter stenotrophus
AGGTAAGACCTGGGTTATTAAAGTTCACCAGACAATACTGCCTGTCGTTTCCAGTCGCCCAAACCTGAGCGTTATTGGATGTCCACACATAGTTTACACCTGAAGGAGCCGCAGTTGCCGCACCGAAATTCTGGTACATAGCATTGGTACACTGCCATGAAATTGGGCGCGTAGTAATGGTTGGCGTTGCAGGGCCTGGAGGATCAACAGTCAAATTAACATTCTCAAATACGTGGCAACCATTTGCCGTCAACGTAAACGAATAGATAACGTGAGCTGAAGTGGTCAGGCTGTTAAGCAGTGTTTCGTTGATATACACGGTTCCACTGTTTGTAGATGGAGTTACACCAGTAACGGCAGCACGAGTCCACGCTATTGACGTTCCCGGAGTTGCGCAAGTAGCTGAATAAATGAACGGCCGTCCAGAGCAAACTGTAAAACTAAGACCGCCAGACAATACTGGGTTTGGATTAACAACAACGGTTACGGTTTGATTATTAGAACAACCGCCGGCGTATGTTGTTACTTCATATGCAACTGAAACAGGCATTACTGTGCTGTTTGCAAGAGACTCATTAATACTGTCTGCACCGCTGCCGGCAGCGTTTGTGATACCGGTTACTGCGGCCCTTGTCCATGTAAAGGTTGCTCCTGTTGAAGTACTCGAAGGAACATATGTAAAGAAGGAACCTGTACAAATTGAGCCAGGTGTGAGTGTGCTACTCAAAACCGGGAATGGATTTACCGGGAAGCTATGTTGTGCCGTATCAGTTCCGCACGAATTGGTTACAGTATAAGTAACCATTGCTGTACCTGCAATTATGCCAGTAACAAGGCCAGTTGATGCATTAAGCGTAATAACCGAACTAGTAGAGGTAGACCACACACCGCCAGTGGCTGTGCTGGTAAGCGTGCCAGATGCGCCAATACACAAACGCGTCACACCACCCACAATTCCAGCATCAGGTGACGCATTGATCGCTATTGTGTGCATAGCAGTATCAACACCACAAGTATTGCTCACCACATAATAAATGGTATCTGTGCCCGGTGTAATACCGTTGACATTACCTGTTGCATCTATAGTTGCAATTGCAGGTGTATTGCTGATCCAGGTACCACCTGAAACTGCATCAGTCAAATGAACGACAACACCCGAACAAGCAGTTGATGGTCCGGCAATTGTACCAGCATTAGGTAAGGCGATAACAGTTATCACATTTCTAGCTATTGCAGTTCCGCAACCGTTTGTAACGGTGTACTTAATGGTATCGATACCACCGGCAATACCGGAAACCGTACCTGTACTTCCTACAGTGGCAATTGAAGTATCAGTAGAACTCCAGGTACCTGTAGTTACAGATTCTGTGTAGAACACAACACTGCCCGCACATACGGTTGAAACACCGGTGATGGTGCCCGAAACCGGCATAGGGTTAACAGTTACAACATAAGACGCTGTATTGCTGCCGCAACCATTTGAAACTGAATAGAAAGCGGTATCCACGCCTGCCGCTACACCATGAACAACACCACCCGCTGAAATGGTAGCGAACGTGTTGCTTACACTCCATGAGCCACCGGTAGACGTATCAGACAGTGTGATATTAGATCCTGCACAAACAGATGTCGCACCTGAAATGGCACCGGCAACCGGTGTTGAGCTGATGGTCATTACATGGGTAGCAACATCACTGCCGCAACCGTTGGTAACCGTATACATTATTGTGTCGAGACCATTTGAAGAGCCTGTAACAACACCCGAACCAGAAACAGCAGCGAGCGTATTAGACGCGCTCCAGGAACCACCGGAAACTGATGGAGTAAGCGTTACAGGAGTACCTACGCAAACAAGCGAAGTACCAGTAACGGCACCAGCGGAAGGCAATGCATTAATTGTCACGGCCATACGTGCAGTATCTGTACCACAAGAATTTGTGACTGCATAACGGATGGTATCTAACCCGGCAGAAACGCCTGTAACAACGCCACCTGCAACGGTAGCCATACCAGTATTTGAGCTACTCCAAACACCACCGGAAGTAGCGTCAATAAGCGTAATTGTTGAAGCAACACATACGCTGGAAGCACCGGAAATAGAACCTGCAGCTGGCAATGGATTGACAACAATTGCATATTTAGATGTGTCTGAGCCGCAACCGGTAGTTACTACGTAGCGTAAAGTATCGTTACCCGCAGCAACACCCCTCACTACCCCGCTGCCGCTAATTGTTGCAGCCGAAGTATTAAGACTTGCCCATGTTCCACCAGTACTTCCTGTAGTAGTCAACGTAATTGTAGCGACAGGACAAACCGCGGCAGGACCTGAAATAGTTCCCGCAACCGGCAATACACTCACGGTAACGTTTTGAGTTGCAAATGTGCTGCATCCCGAAGCAGTTACTGTATAAGTGATAGTAGCCGTACCAGTAGATGCACCGGTAACAACACCTGAAGTGCTTACTGAAGCTATTGAAGAAGAACTTGAAGACCAAACGCCACCACTTGCACCATCTGTTAATGTAATAGAATTACCGATACATACATTTGAAGCACCGGAAATTGTTCCGGAAGAAGGGAGTGCATTTACTGTAATCGAATAAATGGCAGTATCTATTGCACATGCATTTGATTTAATGTACCTGATAGTGTCTGTTCCGTTACTTACACCGGCTACAACTCCGGATGTGTTTACTGTAGCCAATGAAGTATTTGTGCTGCTCCAGGCTCCGCCGGTGCTTGCTGTTGATAATGTAATTGACGAGCCTGTACATACAGAAGTCACGCCGCTGATAGTTCCCGCTGAAGGGAATACACTGACTGTAACATTTTTGGTAGCGGTTGCTGTACAGCTGCCTGCACCTGTTACTGTATAAGTAATTGTTGCAGTGCCTGTAGCAACACCGGTAACTGACCCGGTTGATGTGCTAACAGTCGCAACAGTTGAACTGCTACTGCTCCATAAACCACCAGAAACGGTTTCAGTCAAACCAATTGACGAACCGATACATACATTGGCCGAACCGCTGATAGAACCTGCCGAAGGCAATGCGTTGATCGTAATTGGGTGAAAAGCCGTATCAGCTCCGCACGAATTATTAAATATATATTGAATTGTATCAATGCCACCGCTTGTGCCAGTAACGACGCCACTTGTATTAACTGAAGCAGTAGCATTTGAAGCACTCCAGGTACCACCTGTTACGCCATCGGTAAGTGTAGTATTCGCAGACTGGCAAACTGAAGTGGCGCCACTTATTGACCCTGCATTAGGAGCAACGTCAACCGTAATGGTTTTCGTAGAAGTTGCAGTACCACATCCTGTAGTTAATGAATAGGTCATAGTTGCAGTACCTGCGCTTAAACCATG
>CANCOG010000611.1 GCA_947379685.1 Flavipsychrobacter stenotrophus
CCCACCGATTCTGGTAAAATTGGCTTTTACCAGCACGTCCGCATTAGCCTTATTACGTGTGGACCGGGATATGACGAGGTCTATGAAGTGTTTGGCCATACCGCGATACGAATTATCGACAGTACCCGCAGAACGGACATGGTCTACAACTATGGTACATTTAATGGGTTTGAAAAAGACTTCGAATTGAAGTTCATGCGGGGAAAACTCACCTACTACCTTTCCGTTTATCCTTTCAACGATTTTATGCAGGAATACATCCAGCATAAACGAAGCGTGACAGAACAAGTTCTGCTGCTGAACGATAGCCAGAAGGTGGCCTACGCATCTTATTTAGACTGGAACGCAGAACCCGAAAACGCAGAATATAAATACGATTTCTTTTACGATAACTGCTCAACCCGCATCCGCGACCTTTTTCCGGTTACCATCCATCGGAGTTTTGTGTATGGCAAGTGCCTCCCAAACATCGAACACCTTACTTTCAGGGACATAATTAACCAGTATTTTTATACAGTTTTGTGGGAGCGTTTCGGCATTAATATTCTACTCGGTAGCCGCATCGACCGGGTAATGAGCGACAAAGACATTATGTTCCTGCCCGATTACCTGAGTACAGGTATAAAGGGCGCGACATCTGCGGGGAAACTAATTGCTCAAGCCCCGGACCTTATTTTACCTGGTGCCCCGTCTATGCCCGCACCAATTAATGGCCCGCTACTACTTACTTTAGCCCTTGCAGTACTTACGGTAGCCGGGTTGACTGTAAAAAAACTTGCACCATTGGGAAGGTTCATGAGCACATCCCTGTTGTTTATTACTGGTCTGTTGGGATGCCTTATCCTTGTTATGTGGTTCGGCACTAATCACGGTGGGTGTCGCGACAATTGGAATTTATTGTGGGCACTTCCGACTAACGTGGTCATTGCCTTTTTCAACCCGAAAGGCAAACCTCGCTATGCACTTGTTGGCATAATCTTCATCATTATTACATTACTACTGCATATTTTCAGGATTCAGCAGGTCATTCTTACAGAATTTGCGCCCTTGTACCTGGCATTAATTTTTATTTACGGATCTATTTACAGAAAAAGTTTACAAAAAGCCACCCCAACAAATGCCTGAAATCAGCACTCCGTTTTCGTCCCGCATGTATTACCGGAAAATGGGTAGCGGTCCGGCTATTGTCTTGATACACGGTTTTCCCGAAAGTGGAGGCTTGTGGCGTAAAATACAAGACGACCTGGCCAAAAACCACATGCTGATTATTCCTGACCTGCCCGGCAGCGGTAACAGCACAATTGAAAACAAAGTGAGCCTCGCCCAGATGGCCGAGGGCATACATGCCATATTGGGAACGGAAGGTATTGAAAGTGCAATAATTGCAGGCCATTCAATGGGTGGATATGTGGCGTTCGCCTACGCAGCATTATTTCCGGAATCAGTCGCTGGACTCAGTCTCGTCCATTCTTCTCCAGCAGCGGATGATGAGGAAAGAAAAGAGATACGTAAAAAAGCAATAGAGATCGTAAAAAACGGAGGCAAGGACCTGTTTTTGAGACAATTGGTAACTGGTTTATTTGGAACCGATTTTAAACTCAATCAGCCTACGGTAGTCGAAGAACAAATTGCGGTCGCATGTACTATGGAAGTAGCTGGCTTGATCAATTTTTATGAGGCTATGATGGATAGACCCGACCACACAAACGTACTTGAAACCGCCCAATTTCCGATTCATTGGATAGTGGGCGGACAGGATAATGTTATTCCTTTGAAAAAATCACTTGGCAATTTATATAAAGCTCAAATAAACTTCGTAACTTTTAATCCTGATTGCGGACATATGGGAATGCTGGAAATGCCTGACAGGGTTGCAAAAGAACTAATTGAATTTTCAGTTTATTGCTTTTCGAGGGTAAAAGCCAGCTAGCTTCTTGAAAAACAAAATGTAATATTTTTTACAATAAAACGATACCGAGTGTTAAATTAAATAAATTGCATACAGAAATTGAAACAACATGAATACCATTGCTTAACCGATTAAACCTGTTTTCCACGAAAGCGTACTCTAAAACAACAAAATGCATGACTAAATCATACATGCATAGAATAATAACTATTATATTATTGCTCTGTGGTTTCCAGGCAATGGCGTCGCATATTGTGGGAGGTGAGGTCACCTATAAATGGATCCAGTCCGTACCGGGAGGAAATAAATATGAGATCCACCTCGTCATCTACGAAGATTGTGAAACAGGGCAGCCAGCCGCTATTGCCGAAGATAATCCGGCCTATCTTGCAGCTTACAGGCTTGACTCCCCTACTTTCACGCTTGTTGCCTTTGACACTGCTATTTCGTTTGATCCGGCGCAGTCTTTTAGTGTTCCCGTTAATTTTTCGAATGCCTGTGTAACCAACATCCCAAAGGTTTGCTTGCTTAAAAAAACGTTCATTACCACATTCACCTTGGCAAATAGCTCATTTGGATACATTGTGTCTTATCAGCGTTGTTGCCGGAATGGGTCAGTGATCAACATTAAGTCACCATCTGATAATGGTGCTACCTATTTCTGTACGATACCACCTACGAATTTAGTCAGTCACAATACCAGTGCCACCTTTACCAACTTCCCGCCGCAAATCATTTGCCTCAATAACCCATTCTATTACGACAACTCTGCATCTGATATAGATGGTGATTCACTGAGCTATGAATTTTGCAGCGCTGTTCTCGGGGCCACAACAACAGATATAAAACCATTTCCGGCATCACCACCATATGATAGCGTAATTTACAATTTCGGCTACTCGTCCGGCCACCCGCTCACCGCATATCCCCCACTCCAGATAAACCCTGTCACGGGAGTTATTACGGGAACACCTAACCGGCTGGGCAGGTACCTGGTTACGGTGTGTTGTCATGAATGGCGGGGAGGAAAACTAATTAATACCATCAGAAGAGAATTTCAATTTGTAGTAACCGATTGCACCAAGGTTGTAGTTGCCAGTATACCGCAATACTCCACCGACATTAACACGTTTGTTGTAGAATGCAGCAGTTTCACCGTGAACTTTGTCAATTCTAGTTCCGGTGGCTTCAACTATCACTGGGATTTCGGAGTTGAGGGACTTAACAACGATACGTCAGCTAATTTTCAGCCAAGTTACACCTACCCTGACACAGGAATTTTCACAGTCAAACTGATCGTAAATCCGAGTTCCACATGTCCTGACAGCATCAGCAGGTTCGTGAAAATATTCCCGTACTTTCATACCCTTTATGCTGACACAGGTAAGTTGTGCCCCGGCACACCACTTACGTTTTTTGACAGCTCATCAACTACTATTAAACCCATCACCTCA
>CANCOG010000612.1 GCA_947379685.1 Flavipsychrobacter stenotrophus
TCGTTGATAGTCATCCTCGTTTGTGCATTCACACAAACCGGAATAGTTGCTAATGCAGCAACGGTAAGTAATAATTTTTTCATCGTTCTGATTAATTAAGATTTAGAAACTTGTTGAAATACAAATGTAATTGAAAAAACGAATACAAACTTCCATTTCGCAAAAAAAAAGAGGAGCAAAAGCTCCTCTTTTAAAAAAAATCAAAGTCTATTTATTGTACTACTGATAAATGTTGTGTCTGAACACCAGTTTCAGTACGAACTGTTACGTTGTAAAGGCCACTTGCCATTGCAGCAGTGTTAACAGTATAAGAATGGTTGCCTGCAGCTACCACACCGTTAACCACTGTGTTAACAACCCTGCCCAACTGGTCAGTAATAACTACACTAACATCATTTGATTCGTTGGTAGTGAATTCAATTGTTGCCTGAGCAGTTGCCGGGTTAGGGAAAATGTTTACAGCAACAGAACCGTTGTTTACATTGGTAACACCAACTGCTGCACCAGCGCGAACAGTGATATCATCGAGCCAAATATTGTTACCATAATCGCTGGTAGCACGGAAACCTAAGATAGCACCTGCTGGTACTGAATTAATGCTTACAGACCACAGTTTGTAGTTACTAGGTGATGTTGGCGTATAGCTTGCTGTAGCTGCTGCGCCTGTAGAAAGTGCAGTACCGCTCTTTGACCACAGAGAAGTCCAGCTGCTACCGCAATTTGTTGAATAAACCAATTCCAATTGATCGTTTTCAGGAGTTGCAGCAGTGTAAGGAATGTGAGCTACATAGAAATCAACAGCAGAAGCTGCAGCAGTTGTCACTACTGGCAATGTCAGTACTTCTGACTCACCGACATTGAATCCATAACAATCGAACAATTCAGCAACTGAACCAGAATGGCCCAAAGAACCTGAAGCTGCATTGTAAGCGCCCCATGTCTCACCGTTCGTATTAGCATCTGTGTAGTAGAATTTACCGAGGTCAGCAGACTCAAAGCTTGTAGTCATTGGCATAGCAACACCATTTGTGCTCTCAATAAAGAATGATTTACCCATTTTGTTATTGATCACATTGAAATCAGCATAACCGTTTACATTGTCAACAGAGTCAATGAATGAGTGGTACAGTGCACCAGCTACAGTAATAGAAGTAGTTGGCATTGTTACAGTTGTTGTTGCTCCAGGAGCCAAAGTACCGGTCCAAGCATATGAAGCCCAGGTAGTAGCGCCGTCTGCTTTGTAATAGATGGTAGCAGAAGTCATTGAGTTAGCACCTGAGTTCTTCAAAGTAACAGTGTGGGTTGGTGAGTAAGCGCCGTTTGCATTACAAATGAAACCCGGAGTAGTTAACGTGGTTAAAGCACCATCGTTAGGAACTGCTGGTAAAGGAGTAGCCTGTCCTGCCTGAGCAATTGACTTGTTGCCGTCATCCTGTATCCAAACCACCATGTATGGAGCAAGACTCTTGTCTACCCATGATGGAACTGCTCCCCTAATAGTGAAAGTCTGTGTAGAACCTGAACTCCAGGTAATACTAGCCAGTGAAGTACCTAATGCGTTAGGATACATAGCCTGAACCACGTTTTCAAAATCCTTTTCACCGTTGGTGCCCGGAGGTGTTGCGAAATTATTAGTCTGTACAAGCGCAGTACGCAGGTAAGCGGTACCGGCTGGAGTCCAGGCAGTAACACAATTTACTGTAACTGTTGTAATAACTGAATCGTAAGTTGAGTTCCATGCATTAGTAACCGTCATGTTGAACGGAGACGCAATGGCAGCCTCGGTGTTGATTTCAGCCTGGCTAAAATACCCCGGGTGACCAGGGCTAGCAGAAGATGCGCTGGCGGTATGACCGTCATACATAGCATGCGGAGCTGAGTTAACAGAATAATAAGCATCACGGGCATCAGAAAGAGCCTGCGTACGCATGTAATACCAGCCTGAAGACGGAATTGGTTCCATATATGTAATATGGATAAGCTTGCTCAGGTTCGGTGCTGTGTCGCACAGATGCCAGAATCCAGGATTGGTTGAGGCACATGGAGGACAATTCTCTCCCGTGAACTCCTCATTTATGGTCATTCGCGTCTGCGCACTGGCACAAACCGGGATTGTAGCAATTACTGCTGCGGTAAGTAAAAAATTTTTCATTTTTCTCTTATTTTAAAAATTAGGATTTTTTTTGCGAGCCAAATGTAAGCCAAAAATCAAGATAAAAGTACATACCTGTAAAATAAACCATTACCTGTGGCTGATTTAAACGTTATTTCACTGTTAACTTTTTTTGGATCAAAGTGCACGAATTGTACAATTGCTGTTTACAAATACGCATTAGTTTGATTTAAACAAAAATTTATATAAACTAGTTTTAGCGCAAACGCTACCATGTTTTCATTATTTGTATAGCTTTGCCGAGCAAATAAAATTTGCAAACGGGGTGCCTTAATATTCAGGCTGAGATTATACCCGCTGAACCTGGACCGGGTAATGCCGGTTAGGGAGTTGAAAATTCAGCGATTTTTTTGGTAGTTTCTGTCCGCCAGGTAAAACCAACGTTATTAACTTTAGGTTCGCGCCAAGACGCAAAGATGTTCCGGTAAAGTTAATTACGTTGAGGGAAAACCATTGGTTTTCACTTGTGCTGACTCATATCTGCCTGCAGCAAGTCTATTATGGCATCATTTTATAATTTTTTAAAATGTAATGCTATGTTCAAAAAAATTGTATTGATTTCTGCTGTTGCAATTGCAGGCGGCTTCCACTCAAAAGCACAAACTACCCCGCTGGCTGATACCACAACCGACACCGATAACCCGGAAATGGTGGTGCCCGATACTTCTAAAAAAGTAAATGAACTGCAACCGGTTGAGGTGCGCAGCCTTAGGGCCTCTTCCAATGCCCCGTTTGCTAAAACCGACCTCAAAAAGAGTGATATTGCTAAGGCGAACCTAGGCCAGGATCTACCCATGTTGCTGCAATACACTCCATCGGCAGTTGTCAATACCGATGCCGGGGCAGGAGTTGGTTATACTGGTATTCGTATACGTGGCACCGACCCTACCCGTATCAACGTAACATTTAATGGAATGCCTGTAAATGACCCGGAAGAGATGGCCACCTATTTTGTGGATATCCCGGATATTGCATCGTCTACCAATTCCATCCAGATTCAAAGAGGTGTAGGTACATCGACCAACGGCGCAGGGGCATTTGGCGCTACCATAAGCATTAGTAACCTCAGGCAGATGGATACGGCAGGGGTTATCTTTAGCAGTAGTGCGGGCTCTTTCAATACCTTTAAAAATACGCTGGTGGCCGGATCCGGAATGCTCAAAGGTGGCTGGCAATTCGATGTCCGCCT
>CANCOG010000613.1 GCA_947379685.1 Flavipsychrobacter stenotrophus
TCCTTGGTAAAACTTAATAATAACACAGCACCACTAACCATCCAGAGAAGAAAGGGTAAGTGAAAATACAGGTTATATGATATTTTTATCTTCTTAAACAAGTTTTCTTTCTTTTTGCGGGAAAACAGCCTTTATACGACGCCAGATACGTTCATATAGTTCCCTTGTAAATATTCTTGAATCGTTTCGGGCAGTAATGATCAGCCATACAGCAAGTGGCATCAAAATAATAGTCGACATCCACATACCTGCCAAGGTAGGTAATGTTCCCGATTTCGCAAGCTTTTCGCCCGTAATGTTCAAAATGTGAAACGTGATGAAAAACACCACCGCAAACACCAGCGGCATACCCAATCCACCCTTTCTTATAATGGCGCCCAACGGTGCCCCTATCAGGAACAACAGCATACAGGCGAAAGACAATGCGAACTTCCGGTGGTATTCAATGGCGAATTTCAGATAGTTCTCTTTCTGCAACTTATCCAGCAGGCAATTGTTGTCCAGCATCGATTTCAGGTTACGCAGGTTATTGACCGTAGTCTGAAGTATGGATACCTTTTTATCCGTAGGAATCATTTCCATAAACGACGAATCAAAAGTTGGAACAGCCGCTGTGTGCTCCTTTAAATTTGTTTTAATCTGTTCCCCCTCCTTAGTACTTGCAGTAATGCTCATGTAAGGTGCGAGGTAAGAAGAAATGACCACTCCACTATTCTTCCTTGTTCGTCCGAAACTATCAATTGCCTCAGAAAGCTGCTTAACATCCATCATCTGATACGAATTCTTAAACAAGTCTTCATTATGGCGGGTAAAATTAAACTGAGATAAGTCAAACACCTTATCCCACTTCTGGAAGTGCATACGGGTTTGAGGGTAATCTGCCGCATGCGTACCGTGCTCCGAACCTTCCTCATAACGCCACCCATCCTTCAACCTGAAAATCAGCGCCTGCTTATCTGCTGTAGGGATCATTTGCCCTTCCTTGGCAATGATCACTTTATTATTGCCCGAAAGATCACTGTGGTCATAGATCAATATATCGTGTATCGTGAACCCATCTTCATCCTTACTGCCCACCCTTATAGAAAACCCCGTGATATCTCCATTGAACTGGTCGGGTTTAATATTAAGTGTAGGCTTTGAGTTACGAACGTCATACAACAGCGATAGCGCCTTCAGGTTGGCGACCGGGATAATATTATTATTGAAAATAAAGGCCAGTCCGC
Source organism: Flavipsychrobacter stenotrophus (assembly GCA_947379685.1). Classification (GTDB taxonomy): domain Bacteria; phylum Bacteroidota; class Bacteroidia; order Chitinophagales; family Chitinophagaceae; genus Flavipsychrobacter; species Flavipsychrobacter stenotropha_B. The sequence goes on from CANCOG010000613.1 coordinate 1,227, forward strand.
TGACAAACAGTATGAAAATTGTAAGTGGCCGCATGAATCGCAGTAGGGAGATGCCCGAAGACTTTATAGCAACAAGTTCGAAATTTTCGCCCATATTTCCGAAAGTCATAATGGATGCAAGCAGGATGCTCAGCGGCAATGCCAGTGGCACAAGGGTGGTAGACATAAACACCAGTAACTGCAAGATCGTCCATATACTCAGCCCCTTGCCTATCAGTTCGTCCATATACAGCCAGAAAAACTGCATCACCAGAACGAACAAAGCCACAAAGAAAGTTATAATAAAAGGCCCGATAAAACTACGGATAATTAATATGTCGAGCTTCTTGAGCAATACGGGATTGATTTAGATATAAACGTACAAATATAATGCCTGATTAAATGAGCTTCATAAACTAAACGCCATAATTAGCCTATAGAAATGTGAAATTCCTGTCCGGGCATGATCCAATTTCGGGTCAACTAGCCGTATCGTTCAATATCACTGACTTACATAAGTGTCCTGGGAAGCCCGAAGGGCTTCAACAAAAATAGCCGCCGGTGATCCCGATAGCCATCGTGGAGGCGGTAGACGATCGTAAAACACCAACACTGAAAGCGTTGAACAAAAAAGGGGAATAATGATAAAACCTTAATTTAATGACATTCCTTTAAATGGAACCCGCATGATCTAAAATAACCAAATAAATCCCTACTTTTTCACGTCCCTCAGGCAAATCAAATACTGCTGAATCGCCAACGCCATCTCGGCCGTTACAGCCTGCTCAGCCGTGGCCAGATGTATTTTTGTGATCTTCTTGGAAGTAAGCGCCTTAATATTCTGAGGTGTTACCGGAAAAAACGCAATGCGTATTGCCGATCCATCGCCTTTTTTATCATGGGTGATCATAGTAGTGTCATCCACTATTTTGGTTTTGTCATCAAATTCTATCACCACCTTGGTTTCTTCTTTTTCAGCTTCGCCACCGCTGGCATTTTTCCCGAGCAGGTCCGCAAACTCACAGGGAATGGCAAATACCAGGCTGAAATTGTCAAATTCGTTGTCTGAATTCGTGCTGTAATTCCTAAGTGCCCTTATTGTAGGCAGACTGTCCTCATTATAAGGCGTTTCGTAACTAAACGAAGTATTATTCTCAGTTACTTCCTTTTTTATCTTCTTGCAATAGTCTTGGGCAAATGCGACATTCGCCATTATCAGTAATACCGGAATTATAATTCTCTTCATAAAAACTCTATTTTTAATAATCAGCCTAAAACACCCTCGTCCTCTTGGGCTTATAAAAATACTAAATCTATTTTATTCTAAAAACGTTTCCCCAAAATGGAGACATTTCATTTTGGCAGGATGCCCAGTTTGCTTTGCCAGTTTGTAACTAACGTTAATATTAGTATTATTGTAACAGAGAATGCATATCGGTCTGCATGGGGCGTAAACTGCGGAGACTGTATAGATAACCCGAAGAAAGAAAGGTAATGGCCGAGTTTGGCAACAACGCAGCGTAAAGTTTCTTATTTTGAATGTTTTACGTTTAAATGTAATAAAATGAAAATATTTTTTTTTATTAGCGTTCAATTTTAGCGTTGCTTGTTTTGCACAAGAAAAAGTTGAATTTACGTTTCGTGGTTTAAAAAATGAATATCGTCGCAGCGAGAAAATTTGTTTCGATATAAAATGTAATGTTGTTCAAGCAGGTCACATTAGTGTGCTTTTTTTCGATGATTCTTCCAATGTATGGAAGCGAGCATGGTGGCGTATTGGATTTAGTATATACAGAAGGGCCAAAATCGGAGATGGGGAATTCGCGAAAGAATATACTCAAAGATGCTGGACACCTGGACACGTAGAGAGAAAATACATTCATATCCCATATAGAGGAAAATTATTACACTATTTTCCAAAAGGAAAATACAAATTTGTCGTTCATACTGAAACTTCGAACGATAATAAATATGGAATAATTGAAAGCTCAGAGTTTTTATTAAAATAAGGATCCCTCGGGTGTAAGGCCACGCTTGGTCTTTTCTTCCAGGAGCACCGTGCTCTCAAAACTTCCGCAACATCAAAAAAAACAGTGCTTTGTTCAAAAAATAGCAATTATGACTCGTCCTGCAACCGGCATTCGGTAAGCTG
>CANCOG010000614.1 GCA_947379685.1 Flavipsychrobacter stenotrophus
GCCCGTCCCGCCTGCTATAGATAGTGTTTTCTTTCCGCTGTCAAAAGTTGGCGTTTCATTTTCAAGCAGCAATGCACCACCTACATTTCCACTTCCCCACATTGCTGCGGAACCGCCGTAAATCAGGCTAACTTTTGAAAGGAACATTACAGGCAGGGTAGAGATGTCAGCCAGTCCTAAAGCAGCATTATGAATAGGCACTCCATTCCACAATACTTGCGATTGTGCTGCAGATGAGCCTCTGAAATTCATGGTTGCCAATCCGTTGAAGCTATAAGCTTTAATGAAGACAGGAGTTTGCTGTGCCAGTAAATTGGCGACACTTTGCGAGTTATACAACTTTAATGTATTGCTATCAATAGAAAGTACCTGTTGCCCCGGGGAAAAATCATTGATCTTTGTTTCGCGGGTAATTACCTTCTTGCCATGCACTTTTACTTCCTTCAGTGTGTCGGCTTTCTGAGCCAATGCACCGAAAGAAAACACAATCAACAAGGTGCCAGTTAAGCAGTGGTTTTTGTGAATGCCTGAAAACATGACACGAAGGTAGGGGCATAATCTGTTTTGTCAGTTGGTAAGTAACTAACAGGTGTCAGGAAGTTGTCCTTCAGCAGCCATTGTTCGAGTTGGTGAAATCATGGAACCTTACAGGCATTAAGGTGGGACTAGGGTCGATGGCCTGACATATTGAATGTTATGTTAAGGCAAGAAACTCAGCGGTTAAAATAGGTTCAGTCTCTTTCTTTCCTAACTAATATTTATACATTTGCAACATGGAAAAAACTTTGTTGATAACTGGTGGTGCCGGCTTCATTGGCTCACACGTGGTAAGACTATTTGTACAAACATATCCTGATTACCGTATTGTAAACCTTGATGCCCTCACTTATGCAGGAAATCTTGAGAACCTGAAAGATATTGAGCATTCACCAAACTATATCTTTGAGCATGCAGATATTAATAATGCAGCTCAGGTAAATGCTCTTTTTGATAAATATAAGTTCGACGGCGTAATTCACCTGGCTGCTGAAAGTCATGTGGACAGGTCAATATCTGATCCCAATGCATTTATACAGACAAATGTAATGGGAACCGCAAACCTTTTGAACGCAGCAAGGGCATTGTGGAAGGGAAATGAAGATGGTAAGCGTTTTTATCATGTATCAACCGACGAGGTGTATGGTTCACTCGTTGAAACAGGTTACTTCATGCAAACGACTCCATATGACCCACAATCTCCATATTCAGCTTCAAAAGCAGCTTCCGATCATTTGGTGCGCGCTTATGGCAATACATACCACATGCCGTTCGTGATCACTAATTGCTCCAATAACTATGGTCCTAACCATTTCCCTGAGAAGTTGATTCCGCTTTTTATCAATAACATTAAGACTAATAAGCCTTTACCAGTATATGGTGATGGTAAATACACCCGTGATTGGTTGTATGTGGTAGATCACGCCCGGGCCATTGACCTGGTATTTCATCGGGGCAGAAACGGAGAAACCTACAACATCGGGGGCTTCAATGAATGGCAGAATATTGAACTTGTAAAATTGCTATGTAAGGAAATGGACAAAAGACTGGGCCGTGAGCCTGGTGAGTCTGAAAAACTGATCAATTATATTAAGGATCGTCCAGGTCATGACAGGCGTTACGCAATTGATGCGACAAAACTTAATAAGGAATTAGGCTGGTATCCTTCTGTAACTTTCGAAGAAGGCTTAAGTAAAACAATCGACTGGTACATGGCCAATGACGAATGGCTGAATAATGTGACTTCCGGCGATTATCAGAAATACTACTCGACACAATATCAGTAGGGTAGACATTAGTACTTTAGTCGTAAGTCGTAAGTCAATAGTCGTAAGTCATAAGTCTGGCTAAGTCATATAATCATGATTGCTTTATGTTTCTTAGTTGTCGAAGTTTTTTTATATGGTAATTAATAAGTTCGAAGAGCTGATTTGCTGGCAAAAGGCACAGGATTTTGCGGTTGGGATTTATAGTAAATTCAGGGACAGTAGAGATTGGGGATTTAGAGATCAGATATGTAAGGCTGTAGTTTCAATATCGAATAATATAGCTGAAGGTTTTGACCGAAGTTCTGATGCTGAGTTTACCCGGTTTTTATATTATGCATTGGGTTCTGCAAGCGAAACAAAATCTATGCTTTATCTTGCACGAAAATTAGATTATATTGTTGAAGTTGAAACTGCAGGCTTGATACAACAAGCTGATGAAGTATCGAAAATAATTAGAGGGTTAATAAAATCATTAAACAAGTCGTAGGTAGGCTAATTTCGTTAGTATAGGTAGGAATGGACTCTGGGAACAGAAGGACTTACAACTTATCACTCACGACTTACGACTATTAAAAAAGCTATTTTTCACTATTCTTAAGTAATTAAGGACTAAAGTGCTTTTATCTAGGAAGGACTTGTGACTTACGACTTACGACTTACGACTTAAAAACTATGAAAGGAATCATACTGGCCGGAGGCTCCGGAACACGATTATACCCGCTTACCATTGCAGTAAGCAAGCAATTGATGCCGGTTTTTGACAAGCCAATGATCTATTATCCATTATCAACTTTGATGTTGGCTGGTATCAATGAGATATTGATCATTACGACACCTGAAGATCAGCCTGCATTTAAGAAGTTATTGGGTGACGGCAAGAACATAGGTTGTCGTTTCGAATACGTAGTACAGCCAAGGCCGGAAGGTCTGGCGCAGGCTTTTATTTTGGGTGCCGATTTCATTGGCAATGATCCTGTCGCGCTTGTTTTAGGTGATAACATTTTCTATGGGTCGGGTATGGGTACCTTGCTCAAAAAGAAATCAAATCCCGATGGAGCAGTCGTATTTGCCTACCAGGTTCAGGACCCAGAGCGTTATGGCGTGGTGGAGTTTGACAAAAATAATCGTGTACTCAGCATCGAGGAAAAGCCGGAAAACCCGAAGTCGAACTTTGCAGTCCCAGGGTTGTATTTTTATGATAATGATGTAGTTGCGATTGCTAAGGCAATTAAACCTTCACATAGGGGCGAGCTTGAAATTACCGATGTTAACAAGGTTTACCTGAAAAAGGGCAAGCTTGAAGTAGGCGTATTAGATCGCGGCACGGCTTGGCTGGATACAGGTACATTCGATTCATTGATAGAGGCCGGTGAGTTTATTGAAGTAATTGAAAAGCGCCAGGGGCTTAAAATTGGTTGTATTGAAGAGATTGCCTACCGCAATGGTTGGATAGATGACGAACAAATGAACAAGTTGGGTGACATATACCTGAAAAGCGGTTATGGCAAGTACCTAAAAGGTCTGATCGGGAAAATATAATGAG
>CANCOG010000615.1 GCA_947379685.1 Flavipsychrobacter stenotrophus
ATGGCTGGGCATACATAAGCCAACGCCTGTAAATTCTTTTCGGCTAGTTTAGTTGCATGTTCCTTGTCTTCTCTGCCTTTGAAGTCGTCCCAGGTAAGTGTCCGGTAATTCAGCGTGAAACCCTCCGGTGCGGTCCATTCGTCCTGCTGCGCAAAAATGGGTGTTAAAGCGCAAATAAAAAGTAATGATAGTATAGTTCTCATATTGGGGTATTTACATCTAAATGTATAACCTTATTGGTAAAAAGCAAAAAATCGCGTTTTAACCCATTGTTATTTTGATAATGGATGTGCAGCCAAGCAATCCTCAGGACTGTTCGACGTTGATGGTAATTCGGATAACTATCAGATTAGGTTGACTGTATTTTTAGGGGCGAAGATTTGGAGTGCTCCCTTTCTGTTACCCGATGTCAGATAAACAGAGAAACCAATTACTTTTGCATCATGGTTTACAGAGTAATCGGGCTGATGTCCGGCAGTTCGCTGGATGGATTGGATATTGCACATGTCGAGTTGGAAGAGGTGAGGGGCGAGTGGGGCTACAACCTCCTTCATGCCGCTTGCATCCCTTATCCGGCTGAATGGATGGAACGTTTGCAAAAAGCTCCCCAAATGTCTGTTCCCGATTTCCTGCGCCTGCACACGGCCTATGGCCGGTACATGGGGCAGTTGGTAAACAACTTTATTGACGAACATGGGCTGCGCCACCAGGTTCACTTTATTGCTTCTCATGGGCATACTGCCTTCCACGAACCTGCAAATCATACATCCTTTCAGTTAGGCGATGGCGCTTCACTGGCTGCTGTAACCGGCTTCCCTGTAATTAATGATCTCCGTGCGCTTGATATTGCATATTCTGGTCAGGGAGCGCCCATAGTGCCGATAGGCGATAAACTGTTGTTTGGAGATAACGACTACATGCTCAATATTGGTGGTATTGCAAACATTACTGTCCGCCATAATGGAACAATGCTGGCCTTCGACATTTGCCCGGCTAACCAAGTGCTTAACACACTTGCAGAACGCACCGGTAAAACAATGGACGAGGGTGGGGCAATGGCTGCCAACGGCAGCCTGCTGAACGATATCCTCAGCGAGTTAAACGACGGCAACTACTACAAGCTGCCCGCTCCAAAGTCGCTCAGTAACGAAGCCGCCCGCGAACTCGTATTTCCTAAATTATTACAAAGTGCCCACAGCAATGAGGATCTGCTGCACACAGCTGTAGCCCATATTGCCAGCCAGGTTGCAGAAGCAGTGAAGCATTACCCCCACGGCCGCGAAAAGGCAACCATGCTCATTACGGGTGGTGGCGCATTTAACAATCACATGGTCAATGTAATTGAACAGGCTTTGACGCCTTATAACGTGGATGTTTTTGTTCCCCGTCCCGATGTCATAAAATATAAAGAAGCCATTGTAATGGCCCTGATAGGCACTTTGCGCTGGCGTGAAGATGTGAACGTACTCAGCAGCGTAACAGGTGCAGTTAAAGACAGCTGTGGTGGCGCGTTGTGGGTAGTATAGGTTCGGGTAAACTAGGAGCGGCTATCCATACTATTGTACATATTGCCGGTCAGAATTGAGTATCATTTCGCTATTTATACCTTGATCCCTAAATGACAATAGTGTCTTTGGTTGAATGCCCACTTTAATAATAACGATCAATAACAACCCTTATACAAACATTTAGGATGCTTGTATTCCCAGAAATAGAGCCCATGTCTACCTCCTTGGCTGCGTCTGCTGCGCTAGCTTTTTAGCAGCCGCCAAGGTTCGCAGGATGTATCAATTGGCACTTAGCCATGTACTTACTGTAGTATATACTAATAGAAGAAGCAGCAAAATCCAGAATCCAATTTCCTGATTTGCTGCCTCTCTTTCCTGGTTTTCTATCAATTCTTGATCAGCTTTTCAACCTTTACCATATTGCCTTGTTGATTGAACAGCATCAGGGTGTAAATACCATCCGAAAGGGTACCAATATTGATTTCTGTCGCGTTAGCCTCGTCCATTATTTTCCTGCCGTCGATGGCGTTGATCACGGCTCTCAAAGGCTCAGAAGCAATAATGTGTACCACTCCCTGTGCTGGGTTAGGAAAGATGGTAATTTCATCGTTTGAAAGCGTATTGGTGCCCAGGGTCCTTGTTACACCAATTCTGGTGACAATAAAACCTGTTGAAACAGACTGGCAGCCGTTGGTATCAATAACTCTGACCGTATAAGTTCCCGCGTCAGATGGTACATAAAATGGGAAGGTTGCACTAAGCGGCACTAAATTCCTGAACCATTGGTAGGATACATAATAAGTCTGAGTGGTGAGGTTGACGCCATCCCAATAGACAATAGGATTTGGTAAGGGGTATTCCGTTACTGATACAGCAGGCGCGGTCATTGTGCAACCACCTGCTGTAAAATTCAGTACACAACCAAATGACCCGGTTGTGTTTGCGGCATAGGTACTGTTGGTAGCACCGGTGATATTCGTTCCGGCCATTTGCCATTGGTAGGCTACTCCTGCAGATCCTGTGAAATTCAGGCCGAGTACAGCACTGCCTCCCCAGCAGAATGATGTTGAAGTGAACGGCACAACGACCGGTGCAGTTACTTCGGTGACGGGGACTGCCGGAGAAGAGGTGTTGCTGCATCCTGCGTAGGTAACGAGCGCCGTGTAGTTTCCACCTGTTGTTGCGGTATAATTAGCGGCCGATGCGCCTGATATTATTGAACCATTTCTATACCATCTATAGGTGCTGCCTGCTACTGCAGGAACCGAAATAGTAGCGCTGCCACCGGGGCAAAACGTTGATGATCCGGTCGCGGTGATAGTTGCCGACGGCAAAGCAGAGACGGTTACTGTTGCAACTGCTGAGGTGCTGGAGCAAGGGTAGGCATTAGTGATCTCCACCTGGTAGTTGCCGCTGGTCCGGGCTGTGAAATTGATATTTGTGGCGCCTGCAATGTTTGTCCCGCCGAGTTGCCATTGATAGGTATAACCCGCTCCCGTATCTGCCGTTATTATTACACTGTCTCCGTTGCAAAAGGAAAGCGGACCTGTAAGCATAATAGTAGTTGACGGAGCCGGAATAACTGTCAGAGGCAATGACGTTGAAGTTGCAGAGCACCCTGCAGCATTACTCACAACCACATTATAGGCGCCGCTTGTGTTCGCTGGGTATGAACTGCTTGTGGCACCTGCAATTGCCGCTCCGCTCAATGTCCATTGGTAGGTAAGGCCTGTGCCGGTATTCGCCATTAATGTTGCACTCGAATTTGAACAAATTGTTGAAGGACCTGTGTAGGTGATAGTTGCAGTTGCGGGGTTCACTGTTACGCTCATGGGAGCTG